>DASSRV010000048.1:0-4947 GCA_035701605.1 Gammaproteobacteria bacterium | reverse complement strand
TCTCCGGCTTCGATCAGGAAACCGGTACGCCGGACGTGAGCGTGACGCTGGATTCGACCGGCGCGCGCAAGATGGGCGAGACCACGCGCGAGAACCTCAAGAAGCCGATGGCGGTGCTGTACATCGAAACCAAGACCGTGGATACCGTGGTGAACGGCAAGACCGTGCCGGTGCACAAGAAGGTGTACACCGTCATCAATGTCGCCACCATTCAGGGCATTTTCAGCAAGCGGTTCCAGATCACCGGCTTGCAGCAGGAAGAAGCGCAGAACCTGGCGTTGATGCTGCGCGCGGGTTCGCTGGCGGCGCCCATGGATTTCGTCGAGGAGCGCACCGTCGGCCCGAGTCTCGGTGCCGAGAACATCCGTCAGGGTTTCTATGCCGCGCTGCTCGGCTTCATCCTGGTGGTCGCGTTCATCGCCATCTACTACAAGGTATTCGGCGTGATCGCGGACCTGGCGGTGTTCATGAACCTGGTGTTGACGGTGGCGCTCTTGTCCCTGATCCAGGCCACGCTGACCCTGCCCGGCATCGCCGGCATCGTGCTGACGCTGGGCATGGGCGTGGACGCCAACGTGCTGATCAACGAGCACGTGCGCGAGGAAGTGCGCAACGGCAATACCCCGCAGGCGGCCATCCATGCCGGTTACGAACGTTCGTTCGCAACCGTGGTGGACGCGCACGTCACCACGCTGACCGCGGCCGTCATGCTGTTCCTGTTCGGCGCCGGTCCGGTCAAGGGCTTTGCGGTCACGCTCTCGCTCGGCATCCTGACTTCGCTGTTCACCGCCATCATGGGCACCCGTTCCATCGTCAACTGGGTGTACGGCGGCCGCAAACTCAACAAGCTGCCGGTCTGAGGACGCGCACATGGAATTTTTCCACAAGACTCCCAATATCAAGTTCCTGGCGCTGCGCAAGCTTGCCATCGGCCTGTCGCTGCTGGTGTTGGTGCTGTGTGTACTGTCGCTGTCCTTCCACGGCCTGACGCTGGGCGTGGATTTCACCGGCGGCATCACGGTGCAGGTGTCGTACCCTGAAGCGGCGGATGTGCGTCAGGTGCGCAACACGCTGGCGCAGGCCGGTTACAAGGATGCGGTGGTGCAGAACTTCGGGACGCCCCGCGACGTGCTGATCCGCCTGCAACCCAAGCCCGGCGTATCCGGCAACGACACCGGCAACGCGGTCATGGCCGCGTTGCAGCAGGTCACGCCAAAGGTGAAGCTGGAACAGGTGAATTTCGTCGGCCCCGAGGTCGGCAAGGACCTCGCCACCAAGGGCACGCTCGCGTTCATCCTCACGCTGGGCGGCATCCTGCTCTACATCATGTTCCGCTTTGAATGGCGGCTGGCGGTGGGCGGCGTGGCCGCCACCCTGCATGACGTGGTGTTCGTGATCGGCTTCTTTTCCATCACGCACAAGGAATTCGACCTCAACGTGCTGGCCGCAGTGCTGGCGGTGATGGGTTATTCGGTGAACGACACCGTGGTGGTGTTCGATCGCATCCGCGAGAACTTCCGCAAAATGCGCAAGGGCTCGCCCTTCGACATCATCAACACCTCGATCAACCAGACCCTGTCGCGTACCATCATCACTTCCGGCGTGACGCTGCTGGTGGTGATCGCGCTCCTGATCCTGGGTGGGCCGGTGCTGCACGGCTTCTCGATCGCCTTGTTCGTCGGTATCGTCGTCGGTACGTATTCGTCCATTTACATTGCCAGCGCCACGGCGCTGATGCTGGGTCTGGACAAGTCCGACCTCATGGCCAAACGCAAGGAAGACAAGCCCGTGGACGACATGCCGTAACGGCGAGTCATTCCCGTGAAAACGGGCGTCCATCCGGCAAAAAAGGCGCGCAAGTGCCTTTTTTGTTGTCATCGGTGGCGGGACATCAGGTCCGCAGCGGACCGAACTGGATCGGCAGCAGCACAATCAGCAGGATGCCGAAGGCGAGCGCCCAACCGAGCCCCGCGAGTGACAGCAGCGACGGCAGTCCGGTCACGCGCAGGATGGCAGCGAGGCTCACCAGCACGAACGCAAGCCGCATGACGGGGTTGGCTCGAATCGTGCGCCCGCTGTGACCCTGCGATACGCGCAGCATCATGCCGAGGGACAGCGAACCGAGTGCGCCCGCGGTGAGTGCATGCAGCGCGCTGAGCTCCGGCAGACCGGCGCCCAGCAGCGCCAGACCGCGCAAGGTTAGTCCTGCAACCAGCCACAGATAGCCCAAGTGCAGCACCCACAACATGGGCTCGCCGAACGTGCGCCGGGATTGCCAGCCACCGAGTCGGATGAGTGCGAGCAGCGCGATGGTGAGCGAGGCGATACCGAGCACGATGCTGCCCGGCAACACCACATCCATCAGGATCAGCAAGGCTGCGCCGGCATTGACAGCGCGATCCAGCCAGGCACGGCTTTTTACTGCAACGCCCGGCAGGCGCCGGCCGGTGAAGAACGGGATTACGCGCCCGCCGATCACCAGCATCAGCAGCGTGATGAGATCAATGACCCAGAACAGCACGCGCGAAGGCGACAAGGCAATCCATCGCGTTTGCCCCAGCCAGAACAGCACATCGGCCAGCGCGAACGCGAACAGAAGCGGGATGATGAACAGGTTGCGGGTATTGCGGCTTTTCAGGATGGGCCGCGCGATGACGACGGCCAGCAGCGGAAAGAAGGCACAGTCCAGGACCGCGGTCAGCGTCACCGGGATCGCGCCCGGCAGCAGCATGGCCAGCCGCGCCAGCAGCCACAAGATAACCAGCGCCGCGAGCCGCATCGGCGTGGTGGTGGGCAGGCCGGTCCAGTTGCCCACCGCGGTGAGCAGAAAGCCGGCGATCAGCGCAGCGACAAAGCCGAACAGCATTTCATGACCGTGCCAGGCGAGCGGTGGCAGCACGCTCGCGGGCAGCCAACCGAGGTGCAGGAACACCGCCCACGTCAGCATGCCGAGGCTGGCGTAAAGGGCGGCACCGAGAAAGAACAGCCGGAACGGCTGCAACAGCAGGGGATTGCGGGCGAGGGGATTCATGCGCGCAGTGTACGGCATGGCATGTGATAATCGGGTTGACCTGCATCAAGGCGGTGCAGGGGACGAGCCGGTTTCATGCCGCATTCCTTCGCAAGGTGATGCCGTGTACCTCGAAGTCAGAACCGCGCACATCCTGTGTGCCGTCGTCAGCATCGGCTTGTTCGTGTTGCGCGGTGGCTTCGGCGTGCTGGCGGCGCGCCCGCTCACGGCACGCATCTGGAGAATCCTGCCGCACGTGGTGGACAGCCTGCTGCTGGGGCTTGGCGTGTGGCTGGCCTTCATGCTGCGACTCGATCCGCTGCATGTGAGCTGGCTCGGCGTGAAACTGCTGTGCGTGATCGCCTACATCGTGCTGGGCGTGCTGGCGTTCCGGCTGCGGCGTCCGCGCTGGCTCAAGGTGATGCTGTTTGCCGGCGCCATCGCCGTGTTCGGCTTCATCGTCAGCATCGCCGTGCTGCACGATCCGCACGGCGTGTTTGCGTTGCTGGGGTTAGCGGGAATGTGATGACCCGGGGACGTGGTACGACAGAAATTTCTGTCGCGCGGTGCGTCAATCTCGCCGTTCCGGCGTCTGGCGAAAGGGCATTGCAATGCAATCGTCATCAACTTCTGTCGCCCCGGCGAAGGCCGGGGCCCAGTCCGATGTGGCATTCCCGGTCTTCGGCCAGGGACTTGTTTCGACTGGATACCGGCTTTCGGCGGTATGACGGAGCTGCATTCTGTCGTCCCGGCTAAAGCCGAATTCCGATTTGACGCATGATGCTCAAGCCAACAAGGGCTTGAATTCCGCCGCCAGTGCCTTGAAGATCTTTTCCCCACCCGCGAGGATGTCGCCGTTTTCCGGGAAACCCGGGGTGCCGTCGAATCCGCCGACCAGACCGCCGGCTTCCTGGATCATGAGCACGCCGGCCGCGATGTCCCATTGCTTGAGACCCATCTCCCAGAAGCCGTCCATGCGACCGGCCGCGACGTAGGCGAGGTCCAGCGCGGCGGAACCGGCACGGCGCAGCCCTGCGGTTTTCTGCACCACGCACTCGAACATCTTCATGTACAGCGCGAGATTGTGGTTTTCGCGGAAGGGGAACCCGGTGCCGATGAGCGCGCCGTCCAGGGTTTTCTGCGGGCTGACACGGATGCGTTTGCCATCGGCCTGCGCGCCGCTGCCGCGGCTGGCGGTGAACAGCTCCTGGCGTATGGGGTCGTAGATCACGCCGTGCTCGAGCCGGCCGCGCACCTTGAGCGCGATGGAGACCGAGAACACCGGAAAACCGTGCAGGAAATTGGTGGTGCCGTCGAGCGGATCAATCACCCAGGTGAATTCGGCGTTGTCGCCCTGCGCACCGCTTTCCTCAGCGAGGATCGCGTGATCGGGATGCGCCTTGCGGATAATCTGGATGATTTCCTCTTCCGCGAACCGGTCCACCTGACTGACGAAGTCGTTGTGCTCCTTGGCGCGGATGGTGAGGCGGTCAATGCGGTCCACGTGGCGGACGATGACGTCGCCGGCACGGCGTGCGGCACTGACGGCGATGTTCAACAGCGGATGCATGGCAACCTCTTCGCGGGTGAAGCAAACGGGTGGGTCCGGTTAAAGAGCGGGGCCGCGCGGAAGCGACCGGGCGCGTAGAATAGCAGAAGCCCCGCACGGCCTCAAAAAACATGCCCCGACAGATTCGCATCGTGCTGGTGGAAACCAGCCACCCCGGCAACATCGGCGCGGCGGCTCGCGCCATGAAAACCATGTGCCTCGAAAACCTGGTGCTGGTCAGGCCGGCCGCATTCCCGCATCCGGACGCCACCGCACGCGCCTCCGGCGCGGCAGACGTTCTGGAGCAGGTACAGGTGGTGGACGATCTCGATGCCGCGCTGACCGGTTGCGCACGGGTCGCGGGCGCCAGCGCACGGCGTCGCGCGCT
>DASSRV010000047.1:0-18677 GCA_035701605.1 Gammaproteobacteria bacterium | reverse complement strand
TATGCCACGGCCACCACGCAGTGGTTGATGTTTCTGGCATTGCTGGTTTACATGCGGCGCGCCAGGTTCTATCGGGCACTGGAGATCTTCACGCGTTTCGAATGGCCGGCCTGGCGTGCACAGCGCGAACTGATCTGGCTGGGCGTGCCGATTGCGGTGAGCATCTTCATGGAATCGTCGCTGTTCGCCGGCGTCGGTCTGATGATGGGCACACTCGGCGCCGACATCGTGGCCGCGCACCAGATCGCCATGAACTATGCCTCGTTCGTGTTCATGGTGCCGATGAGCATCGCGCTTGCCATCTCCGTGCGTGTCGGTCAGGCGCTGGGACGCGGTGATCGCGAGGCGGCGCGTCGTGCGGGCTGGACCGGCATCGGTTTGTGCGCCGCGTTTGAAGTGCTGTCCGCACTCAGCATGCTGCTGTTTCCGCATCTCATCGTGGGCGTGTACACGCGCGATGCGGCAGTGGCGGGCATCGCAGTGGGCCTGTTGTACATGGGCGCAATTTTCCAGATCTCGGACGGTCTGCAAACCAGCGCAGCGGGCGCCCTGCGCGGTTACAAGGACACCCGCGTTCCCATGCTCATCACGATTCTGGCGTATTGGTGCGTGGGTTTTCCGCTGTCGTGGCTGTTCGGCATCCCGCTGCATCTCGGTCCACGCATGATCTGGGCGGGCTTCATTGGCGGTCTGACCGTGGCGGCCGTCCTGTTGCTGGCACGGTTCATGCGCCTGAGCCGCACCGCACAGCTTGCCGTCTGATTCAATCGCGCAGGGGCTTGGTCATTTCCGCGCACTCCATGCTGAGGCCGGTGGACATGCAGTATTTGCCCCTGCGGTTCAACTCGAATCCATGTCGCGCATAGAAGCTCTGTGCGTTCAAGGAGGATTCCACGTGGAGTTGATCGAGTCCCGCTTCGCGCGCCAGCGCTTCCAGCCGCGCCAGCAGCAAGGCGCCCACGCCGGTCCCGGCCTGATCCGGATGCACGAACAGGGAGGCAAGCCGGGCCTTTTCGATTTGCAGGGAGCCGAAACCGCAGATTTCACCCGCCGGCATCAGGGCGACCAGACACAGGTTGCCGGGCTGCAACATGCGTTGATAACGCTTGCCGTCCGGGTTCGCGGCCCAGCGTTCGAGGGTTTCGGCATCATAGGCCTCGCCGCACAGGCCGCGGATGGAAGCGGTATGCACGCGTTCGACGGCGGGGAGATCCGCCGGATCGAGTGCGCGGAGGGAGAACGAAACATTCGCGGGCATGTCACAGGGAATCGTAGCGCGGGTGGCACCATGCTTGCACGTCCGGAGCCGCTCCGCTAGCCTCACGCAACCCCATCGCACCAGGAGCATCCCGTGGCCCAGGGCAAATTGCGCAAAGACGCCGGCATGGTCGGCCTGCTGTTCGCCGGCGTCAGTTCCATGATCGGCTCCGGCTGGTTGTTCGGCCCCATGCACGCGGCCAAGGACGCGGGTCCCTTGAGCATCGGTTCCTGGGCCATCGCGGCGCTGGTCGTGGGGCTGATCGCCCTGGTGTATGCGGAACTGGGGCCGATGTTCACCAAAAGCGGCGGGCTCATGTACATGAGCCTGATCACGCATGGCCGCCTGGTGGGGCGCATCTGGAGCTGGATCCTGTTCCTGGCCTACGTGTCCATCGCGCCGGTCGAGGCCATGGCGGTGGTGACGTATGCCAACAGTTACCTGCCCGGCATGGTGCATCCCGTGACCGGGCTTCTGACCGGCTACGGCGTGGTGATTGCGGTGATCGTGCTGGCACTGTTGACCGCGCTCAATTTCCTGGTGCTGCGGCTGGTGCTGATGCTCAACACCATCGCCACCTGGATCAAGGTCTGCGCGCCCATCGGCACGATTGCGGTGCTCCTGATCTATTCGCATCACGCCGGGAACCTGACCGTGGCGGCGCACGCGGACGGCAACGTCATGCACATGTTCAGCGCGATTTCCACCGCCGGCGTGTTTTTCTCGCTGTTCGGTTTCACGCAGGCTATCCAGCTTGCCGGCGAAACCGCGGACCCGGCGCGCAACATCCCGATCGCCGTGATCGGCACCATCGTCATCGGTGCGATCATTTTCGTGCTGGTGCAATACGCCTTCGTGGCGGCAGTGCCGCCGGAGGTGCTGGCGCGCGACGGCTGGACGGGCCTGTCGTTCAGCGGCATTTCCGGACCGATGGCGGGCCTCGCGATTACCATCGGCGCGTCGTTCTGGGCCTATGCCCTGTTCGCCGACGCCATCATCTCGCCGGCCGCCTGCGGCTACATCTGGACCACCGCCACCGCGCGCATGCTGATGGCGTCGTCCGACGAGAAGTTCGCCTCGCCCGGCATCCAGCTCATCAACCGTCACGGCGTACCGTGGGTGGCCCTGATCGTGAGCTTCCTGGTCGGCTGCCTGTTCTTTTTCCCGTTCCCGTCCTGGCAGAAACTGGTGGACTACGCCTCATCCGCTACCGTCCTGTCCTACGGGCTCGGCTGTATCGTGCTTCTGCAACTGCGGCGTGCGCTGCCGAACGTGAAGCGTCCGTTCCGCTTGTGGCGCGCGGAAATCATCGCGCCGCTCGCGTTCATCGCCTCGAACTTCGTGCTGTTCTGGGCCGGCTTTTTCGTCATGGGGTTCCTGTTTGCGCTCCTGCTCGCGGGGCTGGCGCTGTATCTGGTCTTCAACAGCAGCGAGGGCGCACGCGACTGGCAGCATGCCCTGTGGCTGATCCCGTATTTCGGCGGCATGTGGATATTGAGCGGCATCGGCCCGGCCGACATGGGCGGCATGGGCTGGCTCAACATTTACTGGGACATGCTGGCGGTGGCGGTATTGAGTCTGGTCATCCTTTATATTGCGCTCAAGACCAGCGTCACTGCGGAACGCTCGGCGCAGTATTACGCCGGTATTTCCGCTGCCGGAAACAGTTGATCCTCGCTGCGAGCGAACCGGGTGAATCATGTCGGCTACTGGCGTTCTGGGAGCAGTTGCTGGACTGGGCCAAGCGAGAAAAAGCACACGCCTTCCCACCGGTGCACTGATCAACTGCGCAGCCCGATGCCCCTTTCCAGCAGCCACAAGCTGAACGCGAACAGGCCGACGATGAACAGCAGGATGATGGCGTAGGCGGTGCCGATGCCGATATCGGACACGCCGAGGATGCCGTAACGGAAGATGCCTGCATAAAGCATGGAAGGCAGGCTTAAGACTTGTCTTGCCCAATCAGCGCCTTGATGTTGGCTTTGTAGGCGGCGCTGGAAACGAACGTCTCGCCATTGTCCAGAATGACTTCCTGATCCCCCTTGCGCTTCGGCCTGATTGCCGCAATGTGCGCCTTGTTGATCAGAACCGAACGGTGAATGCGTACAAAGCCGTCGCCCTGGAGGCGCTGTTCGAGATCTCCGATGTGTTCGCGTGCGCGAATCCGCTCCACACCGGCAGCGATCTCCACGTAGTCGCCACGGGCCCGGATGTAACTTACCTCTTGAGGGCGCAGGAAACGCAGCTCATTGCCCGCGCGGACACCCAGCACCGGTGAAGCCGCGGCAGCCGGCAGCTTCAATGTCGCCTGCTCCAGGCTGTGCAAGAGCTGGCGCAGAAGTCCGGGGTTCGGCAGCCTTTCTCCTTGCGCCATGCGTCGCAGGCAACGATCCATGGCGAGGTTGAAACGTACGTGATCGAAGGGTTTGAGCAGATAATCCACCGCATCCAACTCGAAGGCTCTTGCCGCGTACGCATCATAGGCCGTCGTGAAGATGAGATACGGCGGGCTTTCGCGTCCGAGTGCGTCTGCCAGTTCCAGGCCGGAAAGCCCCGGCATGCGGATGTCGAGGAAGACGAGATCGGGGCGAAACGAGGCGATTTTTTCTTTTGCCGCAACCCCGTCGCTTGCCTCTTCAATGGCGCCGGCGTCGGGGTGTGCTTCAAGAAAGCCGCGCAGTTTGCGTCGCGCATAAGGTTCGTCGTCCACCACCAGAGCGCGAATGCCTGTTGTCATGCCGACACCATGGGCAAAGCCTCCGCTGGTGACGCCGTTTCAGCCAATTGCAGCGGCAGGACGAGTACGCTGAGCCAGGCTCCCCGCTTGTCTGTTCCCGCATCGAGTCGCGCTTCCTCGCCATAAAGGGCTTCAAGCCGCTCACGCACGTGCCGCAGGCCGATGCCCGTGGAGTTTGTTGTTTTGTCCGACCCGGCCGGGGCACAGCCATTGACGATCTGGATGACGAGATGCGAGTTCCGCGCCGTGACGGTAATGCCTATGGTATCCGCCCTGGGGTGTGCAGCGACGCCGTGCTTGATCGCGTTTTCGACCAACGGTTGCAGAATCAGACTGGGAAGCCGTGCCGTCATGAATCCGGTTGGTACCTCGAGTGCAAAATCGAGGCGATCCTCGAAGCGGATTTGCTCAATGCAGATATAACGTCGAATGTAGGTCAGTTCCTGCTCCAGGGTGCAGAACTCGGAACGAGTTTCGCGCAGCGTGTAGCGCAGAAGCTCGCTCACGTCCGCGATCATACTGTCGGCCTTTTCCACGTCCACGCGGATCAGGGCTGAAATTGTGTGCAGGCAATTGAAAAAGAAATGCGGATCGAGCTGGTTCCTGAGGGTCCTGAGACGGGCATCCAGCCACAGTGAACGCAGTTTTTCCTCGGCGAGTTTCCCGCGGCGCAGGTCGAGTGCCATGGTGACCAGCCGGATCAGCGCGAGACCGAAAAAGTACACCAGCAAATAGGCAACCATGGAGGAAATGAACCACGGAAACGGAGAAAGTCCACGTACGATGATGTCTGTCACGGTTAAGTCCGGGCCCTCGTGCGCATGGAGTAGGGCCGAGGAAAGAATAAGCGCCGGCCTGACCAATGCCGAGAAAAATACTGCAAACAGTAGTTGACGGGTAACTTCCATCGCCAGTGTCCGCAAACGCAACCTGCGTTCGGTAGCGAGAAAATAAAGAATCAGAACCGGCGGCAGTAGCAGCAGATGCTGCACGATGCGCAGCGAAGCCGGCGCCAGATAGGCACTGTTCGCCCCCATCGCATTGGCCGTCATGATGGTCGTGTCCCAGGCCGCGACCAGCACCCACAGGGGAAGGGTGACCAGCAACACAACCACCATCGCCTGCCGGTTGGCCGGCACTTCAAGCAAGCGCTGCAACAAGGTCTTCATTGCGCAAAAGTATAGCGCCGGGCGGAACTGATGGCTCATCTGCGTGAAAGACTCGCATCGGCCGGATCGGTTACCACGCAGGCCGGATTGGATAACCGCGACGGCGAACCGGATTTCTACGTCGCCGTACGATTTTGAAAATGTCGGTGCCGGGATTGACAGGCAAAAAATGCTCGCTCAAAACTGATGCACAAGCTTTCCGACAGGAGACGAACCGTTGAACATACATCAAGGACTATTCTCGTTGTCGTTGTTCGCTGTGCTGGTCATGGCCGGAACCTCTGCACCTCGCGTTCGTGCCGCTCCAAATCATTCCGCGCTCGACAGGATTCACGTTTACGCGGGCAGTTGGAAAACCGAAATTGAACACTACGCCACACCCTACAGCAAGGCCGGAAAGGAAACGGGAACCTTGCGGAACGCATGCTGGGCCAGCGGCGATTTTTACGCCTGCCGCCAGATCGTGAACGGCAAGTCCGGTGCCTTACTGGTCTTTACCTGCACCCGCAATGACGGTCTATGCCACAGCTATGTCGTTCCGGTGAATGGCGACCCCGCCCACAACGGCAAATTGCTGATAAAAGCCAATGTCTGGATTTTCCCGTGGCAATACCATCACGACAGCAAGACCACCTTCTTCAGAGTGGTAAACACCTGGCGTTCGCCCAACCTCATCGAGTACCGGCAGGAATACTCCCCGGATGATGTTCACTGGACCCTGATGGCCAGAGGGCAAACCATCCGACAGGAGAAGAGGTAATTCCGGAACATTCGACGAGGGAAAACGCCGCCACGAGGCGCAGCCGCGCCTGCGTAATCGGGTCTGACTTTCATCACCTGACTCATTCATGGAGACGATCATGCACCGCACCCTTGATTTCACCCTCACCGTCTTCACGTGTTCCTTCGCTATCCTGTTTGCCCTGATTTCGGGAGCAGGTTCGTGTCGCGCGGCGGGCCTTCCGGCGCCGCGGCCCCAGGTTTCTGCCTCGAACACCACGGCAGGAATAATCAGCTACGCGGAAAACGGCAAGGCGTTTTTCACCGCCACGACCCCGTTCCTAAACCCCGATCCGGTGCGCGACGGCTTCTTTGGCTTCAGGGTGGCGCTTTCCACCGATGGCAATACCGCGCTTGTCGGGTCCCCGGGCGCGACAGTGAACGGCCATCGTCTGGCCGGAAAGGTCTATGTGCTTGTGCGCAATAACAATGCCTGGTCCACGACACCGGTCGCAAGTTTCATTGCGCCGACACCAGCCGAGAACGACGAGTTTGGCTTTAGCGTCGCGCTCTCCGCCGACGGCACAACCGCGTTTATTGGCGCCTGCTGCACCGCCGTCGGCGGTCAGGCAGCGGCGGGCGCGGGCTACATCTTTGAAAAGACCAATGGCGTCTGGGGGACTCAACCCGCCGCGATTCTGACGGAACCCGTTCCCGGAACAAACCACCACTTCGGCAACAGCGTCGCCGTTACCGATACAACGGCGCTCATCGGCTCGCCCGGCACCGATCAATCCAGTGGTGCGGCGTACCTGTTCGTGCAATCGGGAGGCGTATGGAACACGACGCCCGCGACAACGTTCACGGAACCGGCCACCACCCCGGGCAACCTCTTCGGTGTCGTCGTGGCACTGTCCGCCAGTGGGGAAATCGCGCTGGTTGGTTCACCGATGGCCGCACTCTCCGGCGGCAACGAGGCCGGCAAGGCTTATCTGTTCACGAGCACGAATGGATTCTGGAACACCGCCCCCGTCGCGGTTTTACCCGATCCGGGCATGGCCCTGAACCGGTTCGGCGACAGCAGCCTCGCCGTTACCGACAATGCCGCGCTGCTCGGCGCCCCCAACGCCACGGTCGGCGGCCAGGCGCGGGCCGGTGCGGCCTCCCTGTTTCTGCTCACCGGCGGCGTGTGGTCCGTTACCCCCGTGGTGACCTTCACTGAACCCGAGCCCACGGCGGATCATCAGTTCGGCGCGGCGGTCGCGCTTTCCGCCGACGACAGCAGTCTGCTCGTGGGCGTCCCGATGAACGACGCGGGCAGCGCGTACCTCTACTTGCAAACGGAAGGCGTCTGGTCAGTCGTGCCCGCGGCGCATCTAAGCGAGCCCGACCCCGTGGGAGGGGATCAGTTCGGCACGCATCTCGCACTTTCGGGGAACGGCCATATGGCGTTTGTCGGCGCACCGGGCGTGGCGGTGGCCGGAAATTTCTCTGCCGGTGCGGCCTATGCCGTGGGCCTGTCTTCCACTGACCTGCTCGCCCTGACGATCACGGGAGCGCCATCCACCTTTGAGGCGGGAGATCAAATCAAATACGCGTTCACCGTTGTCAACCATGACTCTTTGACACCGGCCACGAACCTGATCCTGACCGATACCCTGCCCAACGGGGCGACCTTTGCCGCAAGCGAAGCGGCGGGGGGTCAATGCGGGGTTGCAGGGAAGGTCGTCACCTGTACTCTCGCCAGTCTCGCGCCGCAAACCAAATGGCAGCCGGTGCTTACCGTGACAACCACAGCGACCGAGATGCTGACCGACACCGCCACGGTCAGTGCAAGTGAAACGGACCCCTTCCCCGACAACAATCAGGTGAGCGTGACCAGCACACTCAATGCGCCGCCGTCCGCAGATTCCGGAGGCAAGAGCGGCGGTGGAAGTCTGAATTGGCTCGCCCTGTTCGCACTTGCCGGGTGCCGTGTCCTGCGGCGCGTCCGCCGTACCCCGATCATTCAAGGCAATACCGGGGAAAATTGAGCATGGAATCGCCGGTGATGAGTTACGCACAGCGTCTGTTGATTACCGCCGGCGTCAGTCTTGCAATCCTTGTTCCGTTCTTTGTGGCGGGCTTCCTGACCACCGTCGGCGCCACGAAGCGCACCCCGAAGCCACTGCCCCTGTTCGTGGCGCTCTTCGTGCTGGAGCTGCTCTTGACTTGGTCCTTCAAGCTCGTCCTGTTTATTCCTTCCTGGGGCGGCTGGAACTGGCAAGGCAAGATACTGGAGATCGCCTGGCCACTGCTACTGGTGGCCTTGGTACCGACGATTTCCGCGGAGAGCATCGGGCTCAAATTACCAGCGGAGTTCCGCCGCTGGCGGGAGCTTCTGATTGTCTGCCTGCTCTATGCGGCAATCTTTATTCCGTTCATGCTTTACATGATGCACGGGCAATTGCATTTCGGGACAACATTGCCGACCTATGTATTTCAACTCACCCTGCCCGGTCTGGGCGAAGAGCTTGTGTATCGCGGCGTACTGCTGATGTTACTGAACCGGATATTCGGACGACCCTGGCGATTCGCCGGCATCCAGTTCGGCTGGGGTTTTGTCATCATTAGGCCTTGTTTGGCGTGCTGCATGGCGTAGATGCCAAGCCGGGAGCGGTACATATTTACTGGCACGCCATGATCTTTCCGGTGATTATCGGCGTGGTGCTTGCCTGGTTGCGGGAGCGCACTGGCAGCATCTGGCCCGGCGTGGTGTTCCACAATTTCGTGGATCTGCTCTCCATACCGTTTTTCGGCCGGTGAATACCCATTTGTTGAAGAGGCATCAGGAGGCTGTCTTGAACCCCGTGATTCGGTCAATCCGGTTTTTTGCCCCGGCACTGGTGCTGGCGTTTGCCGGTTGCGGGAACGGCGAGAGTTCATCCGCACCGACGCTGCCACCAGATGCGGCACTCGTACGGGTTTCCGCGGCTTCGCCGTTCACAGCCGACTGCAATGGTCCCGCGCAGGGCGACACGCTCAACGTCAATGCGGAAGTGGAAGCCTGGGCCGCGGTCAATCCGGTGAATCCGGCGAACCTGGTCGGCGTCTGGCAGCAGGATCGCTGGAAATTCGGCGGTTCGCGCGGCCTGATTGTGGCCAGATCCTTCGACGGCGGGCTAACCTGGACGCGACACACCGTGCCGGTGGATCATTGTGGCGGCGGGAACACGAGTAACGGCGGCGATTACGATCGCGCTTCCAATCCCTGGCTCACCTTTTCAAGCGACGGCACGGCCTATCTGCTCGCGTTGTCTTTCAGTAACGGAGTTCTGCAACCCGGCTCTTCCAATGCCATGCTGGTGTTGCGTTCCACGGACGGTGGTGCAACCTGGAGCGACCCCGTGACGCTGATCGCCGACGGCGATGCGGCGTTCAACGACAAGGGCACGATCACCGCCGATCCCAGCGATCCAAACTATGTGTACGCGATATGGGACCGCATCACGACCACCAACACCGGCCCGACATATTTCACTCGCACGACTGACGGCGGATCAAGTTGGGAACCGGCAAGGGCGATCTACGACCCCGGTGCGAACAGCCAGACAATCAGCAATGAAATCGTGGTCCTGCCGGACGGCACGCTGGTGGATTTCTTCCTGCTGATCGCGCTCGATGCCCAAGGCAATGCCCGCAGTTCCCAATATGCCGTGGTCCGCTCGACTGATCGTGGCGCAAGCTGGTCGCAACCGATCATCATTGCCCGGAATCTTGCCGTGGGCACACGCGATCCGGATACCGGGGCTCTGGTGCGCGATAGCGCAATCATCGGCCAGATTACGGCGGGTCCGGGTGGCGAGCTGGTCACGGTCTGGCAAGATGCGCGCTTCAGCAATGGAAAGCATGACGGCATCGCCTTCTCGCGCTCCAGCGACGGAGGACTTACCTGGTCGGCCCCGGCCGAAATCAACGGCGATCCGGATGTCGCGGCCTTCACGCCCAGTGTGCGGGTGCTCGCCGACGGCACGATCGGGGTGAGCTACTACGATTTCCGACCCAATACGTCCGATTCCGCCACCTTGCTCACCCGCTACTGGCTCACGACTTCCACCGACAGCATCAATTGGAACGAGCGCGCCGTGAGTGATCCCTTTGACCTCGATCTGGCGCCAGAAAGTTTCATCACCAATACGACATCCGGCCTGTTCCTCGGCGACTATCAGGCACTCGCCGACAGCGGTGGCATTTTCGTTCCGTTCTTCGTGCAAACCAACAGTGACAACGCCGGAAATCGCACCGACGTTTATGTGTTGCCGCCGGGCAGCGAGACTGCTGTGAGCGCAGTGAGACCCTAGTGGCGCTTGCGTGATCGCAACCGCGTCGGTGCCCCCCCGGGCAACGCGCGTGTTTTACCCGGCCGGGACAGGACCCGGTAGAAACAGCAGTCAGATGATCAACTGCGCAGCCCGATGCCCTTTTCCAGCAGCCACAGGCTGAACGCGAACAGGCCGACGATGAACAGCAGGATGATGGCGTAGGCGGTGCCGATGCCGATGTCGGATACGCCGAGGATGCCGTAGCGGAAGGCGTTGACCATATACAGGATGGGGTTGGCCTTGGACAGGGTCTGGAATACCGGCGGCAGGAGGTGGATGGAATAGAACACGCCGCCGAGGTAGGTGAGGGGCGTCAGGATGAAGGTGGGCACGATGGTGACGTCGTCGAATTTCTTGGCGAACACGGCATTGATGAAGCCGCCCAGCGCGAACACGATGGCGGTCAGGATTACTACCGACAAGGTTACGAGCGGGTGCGCGATGTGCAGGTGGGTGAAGAACAGGGCCACCACGGCGACCAGGGCGCCCACCACCAGCCCTCGGATCATGCCGCCAACCACATACCCCAGCACGATGTAGGTGTTTGGCAGCGGCGAGACCTGCAATTCCTCGATATGGCGGCCGAACTTGGCACCGAAGAACGACGACACCACGTTGGTGTAGGCGTTGTTGATGACCGACATCATGATGAGGCCAGGCGCCAGGAACGCCATGTAACTGTAGCCGCCCATCTGGCCCACGCGGCTGCCGATGAGCGAGCCGAAAATCAGGAAGTACAAGGTCATCTGGATGACGGGCGGCACCAGGGTCTGAATCCAGATGCGCACCACGCGCACGATTTCGCGGTTGACGATGGTCTGGAAACCGACAAAGTCCTCGCGCAGCCGCGTCAGCCGGTTCATGGCTTGTTCTCCACCAACCGCAGGAACAGTTCTTCCAGGCGGTTGGCCTTGTTGCGCATGCTCAACACCTGCACCCCGGCCCGGCTCAGCATGTCGAACAGTTCGTTGACGTTTTGCGTACGACTGATTTCGACTTCCAGCGTGGTGTCGTCGGTCTGATTGACGGCGTAGCCATCCAGCGGTGGCAGTTGGGCGAGCGGTTGGCGCAGGTTGAGGATGAAGGTTTCGGTGTGCAGCTTGGCGAGCAGTTCGCGGGTCGAGCCGTGCTCGATGATCTGACCGTGGTCAATGATACCCACGCGCCGGCACAGGTTTTCGGCTTCTTCCAGATAGTGGGTGGTGAGGATGATGGTGACGCCTTCGCGGTTGATGCGTCGCAAAAACACCCACATCGAACGCCGGATTTCGATGTCCACGCCGGCAGTCGGCTCGTCCAGAATCAGCAGTCTGGGTTCATGCACCAGGGCGCGCGCAATCATCAACCGGCGCTTCATGCCGCCGGACAGGGTCCGCGACATGACATCGCGCTTTTCCCACAGCGAAAGCTGATGCAGGTATTTTTCGGCGCGTGCCCGTGCAAGTTTGCGCGGGATGCCGTAGAAGCCGGCCTGATTGACCACGATGTCCTGCACTTTCTCGAACTGGTTGAAGTTGATCTCCTGCGGCACCAGGCCGATGCAGGATTTCGCCAGCGTGAGTTCGCGGTCTATGTCGTGGCCGAATACCGTGACCGTGCCGCCGGTCTTGTTTACCAGCGAGGTGATGATGCCGATGGTGGTGGTCTTGCCGGCGCCGTTGGGGCCGAGCAGGGCACAGAACTCGCCTTCGGCGACATCGAAGCTGATGCCCTTCAAGGCCTGGGTGCCGTTCCTGTAGGTCTTGGTCAGGTCGCGGATGGACAGGGCGTGCATCAGGAGTTGTGGCCGGAAGGGTTCGCGGAGGGCCGCATCTTATCACGCAGTAAACGGGATAAAAAAAGGCCCGCGGCGTGCGCCGCGGGCCCAGTGCGTGATTCCCGGATTACAGGAATCGTTTTCGGTTTACGGGTGCTGCAAGCAGAGCGTGTAGCTGCCGCTGCCGTTGTAGGCATAGACATCCCACATGTAGTAACCCGTCTTGCCGTTGTAGTCAATGCTCTCGTTGGACGAGCTGCTGGTGGATTGAGCGACCACCGTCCAGCCGAAGTACGAATTCCACTTGTACAGGTACAAGTCGAAATCGGTTCCGCCCGGGCCGGTCAACTGACCACGCTCATGTCCACGGCCGGCATGGTAGTAGCTGCCGTTCGGCTCGTAGGAATCGCCGCCCTGACTGACACTGCCGTTGTACGGCGTGTAGCCGGCCGGGCAGCTTCCGCCGCTCGTGGCATTGATGGTCACGCTCTCGGTGGCGGTGTTGGAATCCGCCTGGCCGTCATTGGCCTTGAACGTGAAGCTGTCGCTGCCCGAGTAACCACTGGTCGGGGTGTAGGTGAAGGCACCCGTCGAGCTGTTGGTGATGCTGACCGAACCGTGGCTCGGCTGGCTGACGACGCTGAAGGTCAGACCGTCGCCGTCCTGATCCGAGGCCGACAGCGTGCCGCTCACCGCGGTGTTCTCGTCGGTGCTGACACTGCCGTTGCTCGCAACCGGTGCGTTGTTATTGCCGCCGGTGCTGTTCACGGTCACGCTCTCGGTGGCGGTGTTGGAATCCGCCTGACCGTCATTGGCCTTGAACGTGAAGCTGTCGCTGCCGGAGAAGCCATTGGCCGGCGTGTAGGTGAACGCACCCGTAGCACTGTTGGTGATGTTCACCGTGCCATGACTCGGCTGGCTGACAATGCTGAAGGTCAGGCTGTCGCCGTCCTGATCCGAGGCCGAGAGATTGCCGTTCACGGCGGTGTTTTCATCGGTGCTGACGCTGCCGTTGCTGGCAACCGGCGGGTTGTTGCTGCTGCCGCCGCCGAGGTTGGCGTAGGCCACGCTCATGATCATTTCGCCACGGCCGGACGCCAGGTCATACCCCGAGCTCGCGCTTTCGCCGCCGTTGTTGCCCGAAGTGATGTCATGGAACGCGGAAGCCGGCAACTGGTAAATCAGCGGGCCGGCAAAGCCGAGATCCGTGCCATAGGCCGCGATCATGCGGGCCCAAGCGCCTGCGAACAGCGGCGCGGCCAGACTGGTGCCACCGATCTGCTCCTGACTGCCGTCCACGATCACCAGCGAACCGGAGTTCGGATCGGCGTCATAGGCGATGTCGGCCACGCCGCGGTTCGAGCCCGACCACAGGGTCTGCCAGCTCGGCTTCGGCTCGAAGGTGCTTTCGCTGCCGCCGGAACCGCTCCACACCGTGGCGCTGTTCCAGGTCGTGCTCGTGGCGTTGAGCCGGGTGCCCGCTGCCGCGATCACATACTGCGAAGCCGCCGGCCAGCTCGGCGTGGTGCCGCCGTCGCCGCACTCGTCCGCGCCGGAGTCGCCGGTCGAGATCGAGAAGGTCTGGCCCTGTGCCACGGCCTGCTGGAAAGACTGATCCTGCGAAGCCGCGGAGCCGTCACCCTGGGCGGAGGTTTCGCATTCACCCAGCGACATGTTGATGATCTTCGTCGCGTTGGCGTTGACCACCGTGTTGATGTTCGCGGTCAGCGCCGAGTTGGAGAGCGTGGGCTCGTTGTAGAAGATGATCTTGCCAACCTGGCCGCCGGCCATGCCGACGATGTCCTGGCTGTCCAGATCCCATTCGCCGTCACCGCTGGTGTCGTTGCTGGTGCCGCCGGTATTGACGGTTTGTGTCGTCACCGTGGCCAGGCCATTCTGTGAGGTGAACGAGTTCAAGTCATTGATGACGTTGGTGAGCTTGCCCTGGGTGATGATACCCACGGTCACGCCCGACGCGGTCGGGACGCCGCTGCCGCCATAAATGGAAGAGAACTCGGTCGGGTTGTGCCCGGTGATTGCCTGCGTGTGGACTTCGGTGCCGTTGGCGGCGGGCTTTGAACGCTGCACGAAGGTGTGCATGATATGCACATTCTGCAGACCCAGCACGGCCAGCACGTTGCCGTGCAGGGAAGCCGGAATCTTCACGTCGCCGGAATTGGCGTAGGCGTCGCGGCCGTCATGTGTGTGCACGCGCACCAGCCGCGTCTGGAACGCGGTCTGCGTTACGCTCGCGGGCGCATCGCCGGAGACCAGCAACCGGTTCGGCGCGATGCTCACATTGGTGAATCCGGCGTGCTTCATGTAATCGGCTACCGCCTGCGCTTCAGCGACGCTGGGTGAGAAGCGTGCCGTGAATTCCGCCGGCGTGAGCAGCGGGTGAGCCGGATTGGCCAGGAAGGCATCCAGTTGTGCCTGGTGCTTCAGTTTCAGCGAAATCACCACGTGCATCGGATGAGTGGGCGCAAGTTCGCTCACCACCTTGTCGCCGGTGTGCAGTTGCGTGGCGTGCTTCAGGGTCGCGAACGACGTGGCCCCGTTCTGGGCGGCAAACGCGCTGCCCGCGGCGAAGCCGAGCAGCGTCGAGGCCACCGCGGCTTTCAAAAAGGAACTCTTCATGCTGATAAACCCCCGTATTAAGGTGGATTGTGTTGGTGCGTTCCCGCATGTGCGGACCCAGTCCCGGGAATCGCGCATGCAAATGAACGCAACAGGCCCGCCTGCACCCGAGCCGGTCTTTGCGGGCAGCAACTGCCCGCATCACGCCTGCATCAAGTCAGTACACATAAAGCCGGTTTGCGTGACCAATACATCCCGTCTTGACTTGCCTTACCCCCGACAGGCACCCCAACTTCATGATTAAGGGTCGGTCACGCTCATTGAAGGTAGACCAGATTTCCGGAATTTCCAGTCCGATTTGACAAATGCAGAAAATAATTCCAGCCCGCATTGCACAGGATTTGCGCCTGCCTGCAATGGAAACGGAATTTAATTCAGGAAAACACCCCTTCGCTGTACAGGATTCAGAATGACACCCTTGTTGGAGGGGTTTTCTGAATTTAGTGCAGTTTTGCAGGATGTCGCGGAATATTTGTCCCGGGACCGCATCATTAACAGTTGTTGGCAATCGAAAGACAGGCTTTATGTCTCATGCTCTGAGCGGTACGGGGCAGGACCGGCACCTGCACCACACCAGATGCGTCAGGGTTCGAGCGTGAAGCTATCGCCGGTCGTGATGCGGAGCCTGGCCGCACTGCCGGCGGCAAGTTCCAGCACGTACATTGCCGGCGTGGCGCTGGCGTAGGTCGGGCAGTTTGCGGTTTTGCAGGGCGGGGTGTCGGCGGAGACGTTGATGAGCCGCCTGTCGGCGTCGAAGAACAGGATGTCGAGCGGAATCAGGGTGTGCTTCATCCAGAACCGGCGTACCTGTGCATCCGGGTATACGAACAACATGCCGTGATCGGCGGCGAGGTGGGTGCGGTACATGAGGCCCTGTTCGCGGCTGGCCTCGGTTTTCGCGATTTCCACCGTGAAGTGGTGCCCGGCGAGTACCACCTGCGCCGGTTCCGGGGTTGCAGCCGATGCACACGCAAGCATGCCGGCGATGACGGCAGCCGGCAGGAACAAGGAGAGGAAACGCATGGCAGGGTCTCTCCGGATCAGGTCACCGGCCCGCCCGGCGACTGTTTGGTGAAATCTTCGGGCGAGGCCTTGCGCGTCAGGCGGAACACGCCTTCGCGCACGATGCGACGCATGACGATGTCCACGATGGTGGTCTGGTTGGGTCTGACGAAATTCTCGAGGTTTTTCACCGAGGCACTCAGCATGGCGGGCTGGTACAGCACGAAGCCGTCCTGCGGATAGGGGACCACGCGCAGGCCCAGACTGGCGCAGGGTTGGAGCGCGGGGCGCAGCGTTTTGCCCTTGTAGATCACGGCCGGGCAACCTGTCATGCGCGCGTGATTGATGTAATAGGTGATGGTGCCAGGGTCGAGGTGATTGCGCTGCCGATCTATAAGGAATCCCGGCGGCAGGTGATTGGGGTTGTTGTCCCTGCCCGCAGTGAGCACCACGTCGAAATCCTTGATGGCATGGCCAGCGTCGTCGTGCACGCGGAAGATCAACATGGAGCAGGGGTCGGTGATGACCTGATGATCGAAGGGACCGAGTCCGCTGCGGTCTTCCACCTGTTCCTGCTGCTGCACCGCCGCGGTCTGGGCGCGAAACGCATCAAATGTCGCGGCGTATTCCTTCATGCCCGTAACCCGCAGGCATTGCAGGATGGCGGTCACGCTGGGATGCGGTTTGGCGTCCGCCGTGATGCTGCGCATGATGCCCATGCGCACATCCGAGTGGCACACGCCGGGAATCACCGCCATCGGCACCGCCGGGGCAATGGCGGGCTTGCCGGCCTGCAACAGCGGCGCGCTGAATCCGAGTTTGGTCTTGGGATCGCGTACCGGCGCCTGTTGCACAAGCCGAACCCAGGTGAAATTGAGATTCGCGGCGGCCACGCGCATCACGCCGTCCGAGCCCATCTCGGCCGTGTAACTGTTGACGTGATCGTACAGGTGCGGATCGTGCGACTCGCCGGTCAGCACGAAGGGGAAAAACCCCTTCGGCCCGATCCATTTGCCGCCCTGCTGCAACCAGTCCAGATTGAGTGCGAGGCTCTGCGGGCTGCCGAGTTCCAGCCAGTCCAGCACGCCGGTGCCGACATCCACGCCCTCGAACCAGGCTTTCAGGCGCGACAGTTTGGACAAACCGAGTTGCACCAGCGCCGAGCCGAAATTGGCCGGCGCCAGCATGATGAGGTGACTGAGCGGCGGGGTTTTCCTGCCGGCATCGAAGCAGTACTGCTTCAACCAGGCACGCACCACCGGCCCGCCGGTGGAATGCGTGATGCAGGCAAAGCGCTGGCCGGACTTGAGCACGTCACCCAGTTCCCGTTCCAGCGCCGCCTGAAACGCGCGCGCGATGTCGGGGATCGTGACTTCATTATGGAAACTGATGTATTCGGACAACCAAATCTGCCGTACGTCCAGTTGCAGATCGGGATTACGGCGGTTTTCCAGCTTGAGCCGCTCCGGCAGGCCGCCGTAGGTGTCGGTGTTGCGCACGCTCCAGCCGTGCACCAGCACCACGATGCGCTTTTGTGCCGCCATGCGAATACCTCCGTCCGCCGCGCAGGCTTGAAATCCCGTGCCCGCACCATATTAACAGCAGGGATGCCGTGCCGCTCTTGGCGCGGCTGTTATCATGGGTCACGGCCCGATTCCACTCCCGCAGGGGGCATCATGTCACCGTCACGCAGACTGTTCCATTTCAAGACAATCATGGCCGGCGCATTGCTGTTGTCGCTGGCCGGTTGCGGCATCAACCACATTCCCACGTACTACCAGCAGGTCAATGCGGCCTGGTCGCAGGTACAGAACGAGTACCAGCGCCGCGCCGATCTGGTGCCGAACCTGGTGGCGACCGTCAAGGGGTATGCCAAGCACGAAGCCGGCGTGCTGGAAGCGGTGACCGAGGCGCGCGCCAAGGTGACGCAGACGCGGATTCCCGCGAACATTCTCTCCAACCCGGCCGCGTTCAAGCAGTTCGAACAGAATCAGGCCACGCTCAGCGGTGCACTCTCGCGCCTGATGGTGGTGACGGAAAACTATCCCAACCTCAAGGCAGACCAGAATTTCCTGACCCTGCAATCGCAGCTCGAAGGCACCGAGAACCGCATCGCGGTGGCACGCCGCGATTACATCCTGGCCGTGCAGAAATACAACACCGAGCTGACCACCATTCCCGGCCGCTGGTATCGCGCCATGTTCTACAGCGACAAGACACCGTTGCAGAACTTCACCGCCACCGCGCCCAACGCGGAGCAGGCGCCGCAGGTGAAGTTCTGAGCGGATGAGAAGCACGCACATCATGTCGCGTGGCGGTGTCGTGTTGCTGGCCGCGTTGTGGCTGGCGCCGCTGCACGCCGCGAATCCGGCGGACACCAGCCTGCCCGCATTTCCGGCGCTGAGCGGGCCGGTGGTGGATACCGCCGATCTCCTGCCGGCGGACGTGGAAGCAGTACTGACGCAGAAACTCGCCGCCTACGACCGCACCAGCGGCAATCAGGTGGTGGTGGTGACGTTGCCGACCTTGAATGGTTACGACATCGCGGATTACGGCTACCAGCTCGGTCGCCACTGGGGCATCGGCCAGAAAGACAAGAACACCGGCGCACTGCTGATCGTGGACGTGGCCGAAAGGAAAGTCCGCATCGAAGTCGGTTACGGCCTCGAAGGCACGCTGACCGACGCGCTGTCGTTCCAGATCGTGCATAACATCATCGTGCCGAGATTCAAGCAGGGTGATTTCGCGGGCGGCATCGTGGCCGGCACCCAGGCGATTCTCACCGTGCTCGGTGACCACGCGGCCGCACAGAAGCAGCAGAAAACCCGTGAGCGTTCCGGCACCGGTCTGCTCATGTTGCTCATCATTGCCTTCGCGTTGTGGCCGCTCATCGCCAGCATTTTCCGGGGCGGCGGGCCGCGCGGTGGCGCGGGAGGCGGCAGCGGCTGGCTGGGCTGGATGGCACTCGGCATGCTGGCCAGCAGTCTGGGTCGCGGCGGCAGTGGATTCGGAGGCGGCTTCGGTGGGGGCGGCGGCT
>DASSRV010000046.1:0-2866 GCA_035701605.1 Gammaproteobacteria bacterium | reverse complement strand
GGTGCGATGCCGCGCTCGGCACGCGTCAGATACTGGTTGCGCGAGCTCATGGCCAGCCGGTCCGGGTCGCGCAGCGTGGCCATGCCGACCACTTCCACCGGCAGACACAGATCGGCCGTCATGCGCCGGATGACCAGCAGTTGCTGATAATCCTTTTCGCCGAACAGCGCAAGATCCGGCTGCACCATGTTGAACAGTTTGGCAACCACGGTGGACACGCCGTCGAAATGCCCGGGACGGTGTGCGCCTTCGAGCACCTCGGACAATCCCGGCACCGTCACCCGGCTGGCGTGCTCCAGACCCTCCGGATACATGGTGGCGGCATCCGGCACGAACAACAGGTCCGCACCGGCCACCGCAAGTTGCAGCTTGTCCGCATCCAGTGTGCGCGGGTAATTCTCGAAATCCTCGCCGGGACCGAATTGCATCGGATTGACAAAGATGCTGACCACCACGCGCTGCGCCAGCTCGCGTGCACGTTTGACCAGTGCGATGTGCCCGGCGTGCAGGTTGCCCATGGTCGGAACCAGCGCGATCTTCTGATGCAGGTCGCGCCAGCGCTGGATGCGCTTGCGCAGTTCGGCAATATCGTGTTCAGTCAGCATGCCGCACCTCAGTCGAAACCGTGTTCGGCGGCGGGATAATCGCCCTGCTTCACCGCGGTCACATAGTTTTCCACGGCCGCGCGGATGCTGGCTGCGCCGTGCATGAAATTCTTCGCGAAGCTGGGTTTGCGCCCCGGCGTGATGTCGAGCACGTCGTACAGCACCAGGATCTGCCCGTCCACGTCCGCGCCTGCACCAATCCCGATGACCGGCACCGACACGCTGGCGTGAATCTTCGCGGCCAGTGCGCGCGGGATGCACTCCAGCAGAATGATGTCGGCACCGGCCTGCTCCAGTTCGCGCGCATCGTCGAGGATGCGTTTGGCGGCATCCGGTTCACGGCCCTGGATACGGAAACCGCTGAGCTTCTCAACCGCCTGCGGCCGCAAGCCGAGGTGCGCGCACACCGGGATGCCGTTGGCCGCCAGCGCCGCGACGATTTCCGCCTGCGCACCGGTGCCTTCCAGCTTCACCATGCGTGCACCGGCTTCCTGCATGAAGCGGCCGGCATTGCGTACCGCGGTGGGTACGTCAACGTAACTCAGGAACGGCATGTCGGCGACGAGGTAGGCGCGCGACAGTCCCCGCGAAACCAGCCGCGTGTGATACACCATGTCATCCATGCTCACCGGCACCGTGCTGGACTGGCCCTGCACCACCATGCCGAGCGTGTCCCCCACCAGCACCAGGTCCACGCCGGCCGCGTCCAGCAATGCGGCGAAACTCGCGTCATAGGCGGTGAGACAGGCGATTTTCTCGCCCGCCTGTTTCATTTTCCCCAGTGCCGCGAGCGTCAGGGCCGGCGCACCGGTGTTTTTTGTCAGTTGCGTGTACATGGGAAAAGCCCGCTGAATTCAGCCGCTCAGCATGAACCCGGTTTCTGCAAACTTCAAGCCGGCGGCTTGCCGGGGTTGTAATAGTGGCGTCCGCTTTTCACGCGGCTGATCTCCTTCACCAATAACTGATAGTCCGCCTCGCTGTCGAGCGGGTTGATGTCGGAAGCGTTCACGATCAGCAGCGACGAACGCTGGTAATGATGGAAGAATCGCGCATAGGCATCCACGATGCGTTCCAGATAATCGCGCTGGATAAACTGCTCGTACCCGATGCCGCGTTTCACGACGCGCTGCATCAGGACGTCCACCGGCGCTTGCAGGTACACCACCAGATCCGGCGCCGGCGCATCCAGACTCAGGTGCTGATACACCTGTTCATAAAGACCCAACTCGTCGTCGTCCAGATTGAGCTGCGCGAACAACCGGTCCTTCTCCAGCATGAAGTCCGCGACCCTGAGCGGCGTGAAGATGTCGCCCTGCCTGAGCGCCTGCAACTGGCGCGCGCGCTGGAACAGGAAAGACAATTGCGTCGGCAATGCCGCCGCGCCGGGATCGCGATAGAACTTCTCCAGGAACGGGTTTTCCTCGGCGCGCTCCAAGAGCGGTTCGCCGCCGAAACTTTTCGCCAGGCGCCGCACCAGACTGGTCTTGCCGACCCCGATGGGGCCCTCCACCACCAGATAGCGTGACTGCGCTTCACTCATGCGCGGCATCCCCGAGCGACGTGATTCCGGACGGCGCACAGCGCGCCGCCAGTTCGCGCACCACGCCGTGTCCCGGAATCACCAGGTCGGGCGCGATGTCCGCGAGAGGATACAGGACGAAGGCGCGCTCCGGCAGCCCCGGATGCGGCAACTGCAAGGCCGGCGTATGCAGCACCGTCTCGCCGTATAAAAGGAGATCGAGATCCAGGGTGCGCGGTCCCCAGCGCAGTGCGCCGCGGACGCGACCGTGCGCGGTCTCCAGCGCCTGCAGGGCCGACAGCAGCGCGGGCGCGGCGAGCCCGGTTTCCAGGGCCGCGACTGCGTTGATGAAATCCGGTTGCGCGGATGGCCCGAGCGGCGCGCTGCGATACAAGCCCGACTGCGCCAGCAGACGGCTGGCCGGCAACTGCGCAAGCTCCTCCAGCGCGCGCCGCACCTGCCGTATTGGATGATCCTGATTGCTGCCGAGCCCGATGTACGCGATCACCGTGCTGCTCATGCCGCCGCCGTCACGCGCTTTGTTTCTTCTTGCGTCGCCGCCGGCGCCCCGGAGCGGGGTTCGCGTTCGCATGCAGCAGCTCGTGCTGCTGATCCGGCGCCGTACCCTGCAACTGCGTCCACCAGTCCGCCAGTTCCTGATCCGCATCGCCGACTTCGGCGCGCAGCACCAGGAAATCGTACGCGGCGCGGAAGCGCGGGTGCGACAACAGCCGCATCGGGC
>DASSRV010000045.1:0-5906 GCA_035701605.1 Gammaproteobacteria bacterium | reverse complement strand
GAAGGAGGCCCGCTCACCGACGAGCCGACCCAGGTCATGGATGCGTCCATCGTGCTGGGCACGCAAGCGGCTACTGCGGGTCCCGCGCCGAAACCGGCTGCGGCGTCCGCCGGCCCGGCCGTGATCCAGAACGAGGACGTGGATCCCGAAATCGTCGAGATCTTCCTCGAAGAAGCCCAGGAAGTGATGAGTACGCTGCGTGAGAATTTCCCGCGCTGGCGCTCCAATCCTTCCGATACCGAGGCGCTCACCACGGTGCGGCGCGCCTTCCACACCCTGAAGGGCAGCGGCCGCATGGTCGGCGCGCGCCTGATCGGCGAATTCGCCTGGTCCATCGAGAACATGCTGAACCGGGTGATTGATCAGACGGTATCCGCCAGCGACGAGATGTTCGCGCTGATCGAACACAGCATCGCCGCGTTCCCGGAACTGATCGAACAGCTCGAGGTCGGCACCCCGCCCAAGGTGGATGTGCAGCCCCTGATGGATACCGCCACCGCGTTCAGTCGCGGTGAGACCGCATCCGGCAGCGCGCCGGCGACGACGACACCGCCTGCGGCCCCGGTGCGCAAGCCCGTGCGTGACGAGCCGACCATGGTTTCGCCGCCCAGCCTGCATGCGGGCAACGACGAGCCCACCGTGATCGCGCCGCGCGTGGAGGTGCTGGCGCCCGCCAGCGGCACCATGGACCCGGTGCTGTACGACATTTTCAATCGTGAAGCGGAAGGACACCTTGCGGTGATGCAGGAATTTGTCCGTACCGCTGCGGCCGGCAAGACCGATATCACCGAAGACCTGGTGCGCGCCCTGCACACCCTGCACGGCAGCGCCGCCATGGCCGGCGCGAGTGGCATCGTCGCCTTGCTCGAGCCGCTGGACCGTTACATCAGCGACCTGCACGCGCAGAAGCAACCGGTGCCCGATGCGGACGCCGCCCTGCTCGGCGAAGCGCACGACGCGGCCCACGCGTTGCTTGTGCAACTGGGCGGCGCGGGTCCGGTGCCGCCGCCGGACGCGGCGTTGCTCGGACGTCTGCGCGCACTCAAGGCGCCGGGCACGCCGGGCGAAACAGTCGAGAACCTCGAGGCCGAAGACATCGTCATGGCCGGTCCCGCACAAGCGGTGCCAGCGGCGTCAAAGCCCGGCGCGGCCGCGGCCCGGGACAAGCCGCTCAAATACGTGCAGTTGTCCGAACTCAAGGATTTCGATCCCGAGCTCGCGGCCATCTTCTTCGAGGAAGCCACCGAGCTTCTGGAATCCACCGACAACACCATGCACCAGTGGACCCAGCAGAAGGATGATCCGGCGCTGGTTGCGCAGTTGCAGCGCAACTTGCACACCATCAAGGGCGGCGCACGCATGGCCGGCCTGGTGCCGATGGGCGACCTCAGCCACGAAATGGAAACCGTGCTCACCGACATCGTGGACGGTCGCGTGGCGGTTTCCACCGAGCTGTTCGCCCTGCTGAACCGCTCCGTGGATCGCCTGCACCGCATGCTGGAGCAGAGCTACGCCAACCAGCCGATCGTGGACGGCGGCGATCTGGTGGTGGACCTCAAGCGCGTGCACGGACACACCGTGGATGAGGAACTGGAACCGGAAAGCCACGAAGAGCGTTTTGAATCGGTGCGCGCGCCGCCACCGCCACCGCCGATCATCGAATACGGCGAAGAGCCACCGGCCCCGGCCGCCGCGGAAGACGAAGCCGCGGCCGCGGAAGCGGCACTGGGCGGCGAAAGCGAACGGCGTGCCGGTTCGCGCATCCAGTACGAACTGATACGCGTACGCGCGGACCTGCTGGAAAGCGCACTCAACTACGCCGGTGAAATGGGTATCTACCGTTCGCGTCTGGAACAGCAGGTCACCACCATCAACTTCAACCTCACGGAACTGGACCAGACCGTGGTGCGTCTGCGCGATCAATTGCGCAAGCTCGAAATCGAGACCGAGGCGCAGATCCGCTCCCAGTACGTGCAGCAGGAAGGCGAGGACGTCAATCCGGATTTCGATCCGCTGGAGCTGGACCAGTTCTCCACCCTGCAACAGTTGTCGCGCGCGCTGGCCGAGTCCGTCGGTGACCTGGTCAGCATTCAGTCCCTGCTGCTGAATCAGGCACGCGAAGCCGAAACCCTGCTGCTGCAACAGTCGCGCGTCACCACCGAACTGCAAGACGGCCTGATGCGCACGCGCATGGTGCCGTTCTCGCGGCACGCGCAGCGCCTGCGTCGCGTGGTGCGCCAGACCGCGGATGAATCCGGCAAACACGTGGAACTGCGTCTGATCGGCGCCGAAGGCGAAATGGACCGGCAGGTGCTGGAGCGCGTGCTGGCGCCGCTGGAACACATGCTGCGCAATTCCGTGGTACACGGCATCGAGACCGCCGCGCAGCGCAAGCAGCGCGGCAAGCCGGAAGCCGGCACCATTACCATCACGCTGCACCGTGAAGGTTCGGAAGTGGTGATGGAAGTGAGAGACGACGGCGCCGGCCTGAATCTGGCCGCCATCCGCAAGAAGGCCGAGCAGACCGGCCTGACCCGGTCGGACGCCAAGCTCAGCGACCGCGACATCATGTCCTTCATCCTGGAAGCCGGCTTTTCCACCGCCGAGCAGGTCACGCAATCCGCCGGCCGCGGCGTGGGCATGGACGTGGTGGCGAGCGAAATCAAGCAACTGGGCGGCAGCCTGCGGATAGATTCACAGGCCGGCAAGGGCGCGCATTTCACCGTGCGCCTGCCGTTCACGCTCGCCATTACCCAGGCCCTGCTGGTGAACATGGCGGAGCAGGTGTACGCCATCCCGCTGCCCAGCATCGAGGGCATCGCGCGCATCCCGCGTGCCGAACTGGAACGCCTGATGGCGGGCGACAATCCGGTTTACATGTACGGCGGACGCCCGTATTACCTGCAACATCTTTCCGTGCTGCTCGGCATCGGTGCGCCGGAGTTCGCCGAGGAATTGAACGCGGTGCCGCTGCTCTTGGTGCGCTCCGGCGATTCCTCGATCGCGGTCATCACCGAAGGCATGCAGGGTAGCCGCGAAGTGGTGGTGAAATCCGTCGGTCCGCAGGTCTCCAGCATCCGCGGCATTTCCGGCGCCACCATTCTGGGCGACGGCAGCATCCTGCTGATTCTGGACGTGACTTCGCTGGCGCGCGGCATGGCGCGCGAGGAGGAAGCGCCGGCGGAAGTGGTGGAACGCGAAGCGCCCCAGGAAGACACCCGCACCGTGGCCATGGTGGTGGACGATTCCATCACCGTGCGTCGCGTCACCCAGCGTCTGCTGGAGCGCTACAACATGCGCGTCATCACCGCCAAGGACGGTGTGGATGCGCTCGCCACCCTGCAGGAAAACATCCCGGACGTGATGTTGCTCGACATCGAGATGCCGCGCATGGACGGCTACGAACTGGCGCAGCACATGCGCAATGACGAGCGCTTCAGGAACATCCCGATCATCATGATTACCTCGCGTACCGGCGAGAAACACCGTAATCGCGCCATGGAAATCGGCGTCAACAAGTACCTCGGCAAGCCGTATCAGGAATCCGAACTGCTGGAGAACATCCAGGAGCTGGTGGGCAGCTTCAGCCCGCAACGCACCCGCTGGGATTGACGACCGTGGCCGAAACACTGGAAGAGGTTTACAGCTTGTTGATCCCGTTCGCGGGCGGCAAGCTCATCCTGCCGCGTCTGTCGGTGGCGGAAGTGACGGGTTACGTGCGTCCCAAACCGGTGCCGAACGCGCCGGTGTGGTTGCTGGGCCTGATGCCGTGGCAGAACCAGGAGATCCCGCTGGTGTCGTTCGAGGGCCTGTGCGGCCGCAAGGTGCCGGAGCGCGCCAACCGCACCCGCATCGCGGTCACGCATGCGATTGCCGATCAGCTCGAGCCCGCGCTGTTCGCCATCATGACCCAGGGTTATCCGTATCTGGTGCGCGTCAATTCCGCGGTGCTGTCAGTGGATGAGGACAATGAATTCACCGGCGGCGAGCCGGTGCTGAACCGGGTGCACATGGCGAACGAACGTCCGTTCATCCCCGATCTCGAAGCCATTGAACACAAGCTGATCGAAGTCATGCCGGAGCGTCACACCGCCAGCGTCAGTTGATCGAGGCGGAGGAAATCCGTGCAGGGTTTCCGGCAGCCGATATTCAACCGAGATCCCCCCACAAGGATTGCAGCACACTGAGCGCCACCAGCGCGGCGGTTTCGGTGCGCAGCACGCGCGGCCCCAGTCGCACACCCTGAAAACCAGCGCGGCGCGCGGCCAGCCTTTCCGTCTCGCTCAAGCCGCCTTCCGGTCCCACCAGCAAGGTGACGTGCTGCGCCACGGGCCGCGCCAGCATCCGCAGGCTGCTTTCCGCGGCCGGATCCAGCAGCAGGCCGAGTCCGGCCGGCGCGGTCTTGAGCCGGGCGGCGAGCGTGACCGGCGCGGCGATGTCGGGCACGCGCAAGCGGCCGGATTGCTCGCAGGCACCGATCACGATGCTCTGCCAATGCGCGAGTTTGCGCGCGACGTTGTCCGCATCCAGCTTGACCATGCTGCGTTCGGTCGCCACCGGCACAATCTCGCTGACGCCGAGTTCGACGGCTTTCTGCAGGGTGTAATCCATGCGCTCGCCGCGCGAAATGCCCTGCACCAGCGTGAGCGCGATCGGCGATTCGGTGCGCGCCGGGCGCTGCGCGCCGATCTTTGCGTGCGCACGGCGTTTCGCGCCTGCTTGCAGTTCGGCATCGTATTCGCGGCCGTCGCCGTTGAACAGCACCAATGGCGCGCCGGGCTTGAGCCGGAGCACCGTGAGCAGGTGTTTTGAGGCGGCCGCTTCCAGTTCCAGCAGCTTGCCGAGCATGAGGGCCTGAGGCGTGTAAACGCGCGGCACGCGCATGGTTCAATCCCGGGTCGCGAGCGCGATGCCTTCCGCGGCCACCCGGCCGAGCAGCGCGATCTCGTCCGCGTTCACCACGTAAGGCGGCATGAAATACACCACGTTGCCGAGCGGCCGCAGCAAGACGCCGCGCGTCAGCGCGTGCCGGTAAATCTTGAGACCGCGCCGCTCCTGCCAGGGATACGGCTCGCGCCGTGCCTTGTCCTTCACCATTTCGATGGCGAGGATCATGCCGTGCTGGCGCACCTCGGCGACGTGCGGATGCTCGGCAAGCGGTGCCGCAGCTTCGCGCATGAGGGCGGCAAGCTCGCGGTTGTGCGCGATCACGTCGTCCTCACGGAAGATGTCGAGCGTGGCAAGCGCCGCGCGACAACCGAGCGCATTGCCGGTGTAACTGTGCGAATGCAGGAACGCGGTCAGTTTCGTGTAATCGTCGTAGAAGGCCGCGTAAATCCGCTCGTGGGTCAGCACCACGGACAGGGGCAGATAACCGCCGGTGAGCCCCTTCGACAGCAGCATGAAATCCGGCGCGATGCCGGCCTGTTCGCAGGCGAACAAGGTCCCGGTGCGGCCGAAACCGACCGCGATCTCGTCCGCGATCAGGTGCACGCCGTAGCGATCGCAGGCTTCGCGCAGCAGTTCGAGGTAAACCGGATGGTACATGCGCATGTTGCCGGCGCATTGCACCAGCGGTTCCAGGATGACCGCGCAGGTCTCGGCATGGTGCTGTTCCAGTGCGCGCTCCATGTGCGCGAACTGGCGGCGTGTGTAGGCTTCCCAGCTTTCACCCGGTTCGCGCAGGAAGCAGTCCGGGCCGGGCACGGTAATGACGTCCATCAGCAGCGGCTGGTAGGTGGATTTGTACAACTCCACGTTGCCGACCGCGAGCGCGCCCAGGGTTTCGCCGTGGTAGCTGTTGGCGAGCGTGATGAAGCGCGTCTTTTCGGGTTTGCCGCTGTTCAGCCAGTAGTGGAAGCTCATCTTGAGTGCGACTTCCACCGCCGAGGAGCCGTTGTCGGCGT
>DASSRV010000044.1:0-15920 GCA_035701605.1 Gammaproteobacteria bacterium | reverse complement strand
ATGAGACAGATGCAACTCATCCGGTGCCGCCATGTTTGCGCCGGACACGATTGCTGTCAACCGGCCTGGTACGGACACCCCATTCAGTCCGCTCAAGTCTCCCGGTTCCCCTGAAAACGACCGCCATCAGGAAGCCCGAGCCTCGATCAACACAAACCGCGTGTAATTTTCCTCGCTGTCTGCAATGCTCTCCAGCAACACGTGGCCGCCATAGCGTTCCGCGCACGCGCTTCCGGCTATTGCGGCCTGATCTGCCCGGCGGTTTCGCACAATCTGGCGCACCGCGCCCGCGGTGTCATGTGCCGCCACGGCTTCGATATGAGAGTGACTTGCCAGAAATCGGCGGCATTGTCGCAGCGCCACGGGATGGGAAAGCACTTGGCGCAGTGCATTGAACGGCACATCGGGAGCCGCAATGAGTGCCAGCCGGATGTGCCAGCGGATTTCTCCGACGACCGTCACCGCCGCCTGATTCAACCGGGTCACGCACTCGGTCACCGGCCCGGCCAGCGTATTTTCCATCGGCACCACGGCCCAGCGCGCGCGTCCTGTCGTCACGGTATCGAACAGCGCGCTGAAATCGTCGCAGGGCAATACGGTAATATCCGGGCCCAGCAAGGCGCGTGCTGCCTGCTCACTGAAGGCACCGGGCTCGCCCTGAAACGCACAGTCGCCGCGTGTCATGGCCCGGCATGCTCCGCCGCCAGCGTTTCGTCCATGATGACGCGGAACACGCGCTGCACGCTCTCTTCCGGCAGCGAGCCGCCACTCAGTGCTGCCACCCGGCGCAGGACTTCGGTTTCCCGTTCCGGCACCTTCAGTGGCAATCCCGCGGCACGTTTTCGCCGGCCGAGATGAAGCGCAATGCGCACGCGCTCGTGCAACAAACGCGCCAACGCTTCGTCCAGACGATCAATGCGCTGCCGGTCGCGTTCCAGATCCGGCTCACCCTGCGCTGCTTGAGCCATCGCGCTGAGACGACGACCGACGAGCGATACAAGGCAGGCCAGATCGTGCATCAAAGTAGCGAATTCCGCGGTATCCAGCGACTGCTCACCGTCGGACAGGGCCTGTTCCGGTTCGGGATGCACTTCGATCATGACGCCATCGGCACCGACCGCCACCGCGGCACGCGCCAGCGCCGCCACCAGCGCACGCCGCCCGGTGCCGTGACTCGGGTCCACCAGCACCGGCAAATGGGTCCACTGCTTGAGCACCGCCACGGCATTCAGGTCCAGTGTGTTCCGGGTCGCGGTCTCGAAACTGCGTATCCCGCGTTCGCACAGAATCACCGCGGGATTCCCGGCCTGCACGATGTATTCCGCAGCGAACAGCCATTCCTCGATGGTCGCCGCCAGACCGCGCTTGAGCAGCACCGGCTTGCCGATCCTGCCCAGCCGTTTGAGCAGCGCGAAGTTCTGCATGTTGCGTGCGCCCACCTGCAAGACATCAGCATGACGCGCGACCTGTTTCACGTCATCGGCGGACAGCACTTCCGTCACCACCGGCAAACCCGCCGCACGACCGGCTTCGGCCAACAGTTCCAGGCCGCGTTGACCCAGCCCCTGAAACGAATACGGCGAGGTTCGGGGTTTGTACGCACCGCCGCGCAAGAGGTGCGCGCCGGCTGTCGCCACAGCCTGTGCCGTTGCGTGGATCTGCGCTTCGTTTTCCACAGCACAGGGACCGGCAATCACCGTGAAGCCGTCGCCGCCAACCTCGACGTTGCCGATCCGAACGCGACTGCCTGCCGGGCAGGTCGCCCGCGCGACCAGGGGATAGGGCGCCGCGCGAGCGGCCTGTTCGGTGTGGGTTTGACTGGACATGGTTGCCTCCTGTTTGGGTGGAGGAACCGGGAGAAACGATCAGGCCCGCCTTCCCGGTTCGGGAAAGCGGGCCTGGTTTGTTGTCTATCTTGGTTTAAGACCGAACCGGATACGCCCTCTTTCCCGTGATGGGAAAGAAGTAAAAGTAGAAGCCGAAGGCGTACTGGTGCTGCATGTTGGAAAGCATGGAAGCACGGCCATTGTGACTTGTCAACTCCCCGTCAACCGCCGGGGGGAGTTCAACCGCGAAGTGCCGCTTCGATTGCAGCGATGTCAATCTTCTGCATCTGCATCATGGCATCGAACGCGCGCTTGGCGGCGGCAGGATCAGGGTGGGTAATCGCTTTCGTCAGGGCGATTGGTGTGATCTGCCAGGACAGCCCCCACTTGTCTTTGCACCAACCGCACGCGCTTTCCTGACCGCCGTTGCCGACGATGGCGTTCCAGTAGCGATCCGTTTCGGCCTGGTCGGTGGTAGCCACCTGGAAGGAAAACGCCTCGTTGTGGGCGAACGCCGGCCCGCCGTTGAGCCCGAGGCAGGGAATACCCATCACGGTGAACTCGACGGTCAAGACATCCCCCTGCTTCCCCGACGGATAATCTCCCGGCGCGCGATGCACCGCACCGATGGACGAATCGGGAAAGGTTTTGGCGTAAAACCGCGCGGCCTCCTCGGCGCCGCCGTCGTACCAAAGACAAACGGTATTCTTTGCTGGCGATGTCATGTCACGACTCCAGTGAAACTTTGAGAAGTATAGACACTCACTTTTCTTTCTTGTTCACCCCGTCCAAGCATATCCACAACTTTACTTGATCGCTTCTTTCCCGAGCGTGCCTAGCCGTGCCGCCACTTCGCGCAGCAGGCTGCCGAGCGGTGAGCCGCTGCGCCACAGGAGCGCCAGCGTCCGGTGCGGCGGTTCACCACGGAACGGAATCAGGTTCAGCCCTTCCGTCGGCGCGACCGGGGGACGGGTCGCGAGCACCGGCAAGAGCGTGATGCCGGCGCCGCCCGCCACCATGTAACGCAGGGTTTCGAGACTGCTGGCGCGAAACCCGTCGCGCTCACGCGCGCCTGTCAGGTGACAGACATCCAACGCCTGATCGCGCAGGCAATGGCCTTCTTCGAGCAGCAACAATTCCCGGCCGGCCAGTTCCGGGGACGCCACCGATTTGCGCGAGGCCAGGGAATGGGCCGCTGGCACTGCGAGTACAAACGGTTCTTCAAACAGCGGCGCGGCTTCAAGGCCGTCCAGCGCCACGGGCTGCGCCACGATGGCGGCGTCCAGCTTGCCCGCATGCAGCCGTTCGAGCAGTACCGCGGTCTTCTCCTCCACCAGCAGGATTTTCAGTTTCGGAAAGCGCTGCCTCAAACCGGGCAGCACATGCGGCATGAGGTAAGGACCGAGCGTCGGAAAAATGCCGAGCCGCAGGGTACGAGCCTCGGGGTTGCTGAAATTGTGCGCGATGCGGCGGATGTCCTCGGCGCCTTCGAGCACGGCCCGCGCCCGCGCCAGCACGGCCTCGCCCGCTTCGGTCAACAGCACTTGCCGACCGCCCCGCTCCACCAGCACCACGCCGAGTTCGTCTTCCAGCTTCTTGAGCTGGGTGGACAGGGTGGGCTGGCTCACGAAGCAGGCCTCGGCGGCGCGCGCGAAATGCCGGTGCTCGGCCAGGGCGCTCAGGTATTGCAGGTCGCGGAGATTCATGCTTATAGATTATATCAATCAATACTATAAAAACAATTCATTTGAATTATCAGCCAGCCGGCCCTATCTTGTCAGCACACGCGGGACATCCGCACTTTTTCTGAACGACCCAAGGAGAACCATCATGCTGACCGTTGGCGACAAATTTCCGGAATTCAGGCTCAAGGCCACCGTGGACACCAAGAGCCTCGATACCGCCTTTGCAGAGCTGACCGACAAGAGCTACGCCGGCAAGTGGCTGTGCGTGTTCTTCTATCCGAAGGATTTCACTTTCGTGTGCCCGACCGAGATCAAGGGCTTTGCCGATCTCAACGCCCAGTTCAACGATCGCGACTGCCAGGTGCTGGCCGCGAGCACCGACAGCGAATTCGTGCATCTCGCCTGGCGCAAGGACCACAAGGATCTGCACGCGCTGCCATTCCCGATGCTGGCCGACATCCGCAAGGATCTGAGCCGGGCGCTCGGCATCCTCGACGAGGAAGGCGTGGCGAAACGCGCCGCGTTCCTGGTGGACCCGGAAGGCGTGATCCGTTTCGTCTATGTCACCGAAGGCTCGGTCGGGCGCAATCCGGCGGAAGTGCTGCGCGTGCTGGACGCGCTGCAAACCGACGAGCTCTGCCCCTGCAACTGGCAGCAGGGTGAAGACACCCTGAAGGCCGCCTGATTTGTCCGCCACGCCGTCCGCGCCCCGTGCGCGGACGGCCTTTGACTGGAGAGTGTCATGAATCTGTCGGAGCTTAAAAGCAGTCTGCCCGATTACGCCCGCGACCTCAGGCTCAATCTGGAATCGGTACTGAGCGAAGGTGGCGCACCGGGCCTGAACCCGAAGCAGATCGCGATCATTGCACTGGCGTCCGCCATCGCCGCGCGCAATCCGGCGCTGACCGCGGCCATCGCCGGCTTTGCTGCCGGCGCGCTGACGTCGGCGGAACTGGACGGCGCCCGCGCCGCCGCCGCGATCATGGGCATGAACAATGTGTACTACCGCTTCACTCATCTGGTGGGTGAGCCGGAATACGCCACCCTGCGCGCCAATCTGCGCATGGGCGTGATGGCGAAGCCCGGCATCGAGAAGCTGGATTTCGAGCTGGCCTCGCTGGCCGTGTCCGCCATCAACGGCTGCGGCGCCTGCATGAGCGCACATGAGAAAACCGTGCGTACGCACGGTGCCGGCAGCCAGGCGGTGCAGAGCGCCGTACGCATCGCGGCGGTGCTGCACGCGGTGGCGGTCACGCTGGAACAAGCCCCCGCCGCCACACAGGCCCTTGCAGCCTGAATAAAAAGGGCCGGCAGGATGCCGGCCCTGATTTTTTCAGCCTGGGAAGCGGTTTATTTCAAGCCGCGATCTTCCAGCATCGGCTCGATGCTCGGCGGCTTGCCACGCCAGTCGCGGTACATCTTCGCCAGATCCTCGGTGTTGCCGCGCGACAGCACCATCGCGCGGAAGCGGTCGCCGTTGGCGCGGGTCATTCCGCCGTGTTCCTTGAACCATTCGAAGGCGTCGTCCGCCAGCATCTGGGTCCAGGAATAGGCGTAATAGCCCGCGGCGTAACCGTTGCCCCAGATGTGCATGAAATAACTGGAACGGTAGCGGGTCGGGACCTGTTCCATGTAGGCACCGGTCTTCTTGAGCGCGGCCAGTTCGAACTTGTCCACGTCTTGCAGTGGCGCGCTGGCCGGCAGCATGTGCCACTGCATGTCGAGCGCCGAAGCAGCCAAGAGCTCGGTCATGTCGTAGCCCTTGTTGAAGGTTGCGGCCTTGCGGATCTTGTCCACCAGCTCCTGCGGCATCGGCTTGCCGGTTTTGTAGTTGATGGCGTAATGCGCCAGCACTTTCGGGTTCAGCGCCCAATGCTCGTTGAACTGCGAGGGAAATTCCACGAAATCGCGCGCCGTGGCGGTGCCGGACAGGCTCGGATATTCCTGATCCGCGAAGAAACCATGCAGGGCATGGCCGAATTCGTGGAACATGGTGGTCACATCATCGAAACTGATGAGCGCGGGCTGGCCCGGTGCCGGCTTGGTGAAGTTGGTGACGTTGTAGATCACCGGCTGCTGGCCCAGCAGTTTCGACTGCGTGACCATGTTGTCCATCCAGGCGCCGCCGGACTTGTTGTCGCGCTTGAAGTAATCGCAATAGAACAGGCCAATGGGTTTCTTGTTCGCGTCATAGACCTCGAACACGCGCACGTCCTTCTGCCACACCGGCAGGTCGTGACGCTCCTTGAAGGTCAGCCCATAAAGCTGGTTGGCGGCATAAAACACGCCGTCCTCCAGCACGCGATTGAGTTCGAAATACGGTTTGATTTCCGATTCATCCAGATCGTATTTCTGTTTGCGGAGCTTCTCGGCATAGAACTCCCAATCCCAGGGTTCCAGCTTGAATTTGCCGCCGTCCTTGTCTATGACCTGCTGGAGCGCCGCGGCTTCCTCGCGGGCCTTGCGGGTGGCGGCGGGAATCAACTGGCCGAGGAATTTCTCCACGTTGGCCGGGGTCTTGGCCATCTGGTTCTGGAGTTTCCAGGCCGCGAAGTCCGGATACCCGAGCAGCTTGGCCTGCTCGGCGCGAATCTTGGCAATGTGCGCAATGGTCTTGCGCGTGTCGTTGGCATCGCCGTGCTCGGTACGCATCCACGAGGCTTCAAACAGTTCGTGGCGCGTGTCGCGGTTGGTCAGCTCCGACAACTGCGGCTGCTGGGTGGTGTTCTGCAAGGGGATGACCCACTTTCCATCCAGACCGCGGGCCTTGGCCGCCTGCGCCGCCGCGTCAAGCTCGCCCTGCGAGAGTCCCGCGAGTTCGGACTTGTCGCTCACCACCAGCCCACCGGCCTTGGTGGCGGCCAGGAGCTTGTTGACGAACTGCGCGCTGAGCGTGGCTTCTTCCTTGTTCAGCTTCTTGAGCTTGGCCTTGTCGGCCACCGAGAGCTTCGCCCCTGCCAGCACGAACTGCTGATAGTAGTACTCCACCAGACGCTTCGATTCGGGGTCGAGCTTCAATTTCTCGCGCCCGTTGTAGATGGTTTCGATGCGCTTGAAGAGCCGGGGGTTGAGGAAGATCGCATCATAATGCGCGGCCAGCTTGGGAGCCTCTTCTTCCTGGATCTTCTGGATCTCGGGATCGGTGTTCGCCCCTGCGACCACGTTGAAGGCCTGATACACGCGGGTCAGCAACTGCCCGCTCTTTTCCATCGCCACCAGCGTGTTTTCGAACGTGGGCGCGGCGGGGTTGTTGGCGATCTTTGCGATCTCGGCCAACTGCTGCTTCATGCCCGCTTCCATGGCCGGCGCGTAATCGCTGTCCTTGACCTTGTTCCAGGGAATCGCATGGAACGGCAGCGTGCTCGGCTCCATGAAGGGGTTACTGCTCATGTGCTTGCTCTCGCTGGCGGAAGCCGCGGGCAGTACGGCGGCACCGAGTGCCAGGACGCCGGCCAGCGTGAAAGTGGCGGTACGCAACATCACGGGATTCCTCGTGCTGAATGGATCGGGAGCGCCGATACGCCGGCGCGGAACGGGCACTTTACCCGCAGACGCGTGCGGAATTCAAACGCGTCCGCGGGTGGGCTTTATGGAAAGACCGCGGGACACCGGGACGGTTCCCGTCAGGCGACGGATTTACCCGGATTTTTCCGCCACGGCCGCAAGCCAGGCGGTACGGCGTGCCAGGCTGGCCGGTGGCCAGTAACGCTCGCGATCATAGTATTCCGGCATTGCGGGCGTGTCCGGCGGCAGCAGCACCCAAGGCTGCTTCGAGGCCGTGAAGATATGGATATCCGGCGGGAACCGGTCGGGGTCATCCAGGGTGCCGACGCGCACGAAACTGAACGCGTCGCCGCCGCCGGCGTAATTGCTCCACAGCGCGATACGGCACGTCGGGCAGCGCATGATCTTCTGGCCCTTTCCGCTGTTGGACGGGGTCAGCACGCACTCGGGACTGCCTTGCAGCAACTCGAGGTACTTTGCCTCGATCAGCGCATTGAGCACGAAGGCCGAGCCGGTCTCGCGCTGGCACCAGCGACAATGACAGCAGTGCACGAACAGCGGCGTATTGGTGAGGCGATAACGCACTGCGCGACAATCGCAGCCGCCTTCAAACGCGACATCGGGGTTTGTCGGCATGTTGAGTCTCCTCGCTCAGGTTTTCAGGCGCCAGCCGCTGCGGAATATCCACCACACCGCGACCAGGCACGCCGCCAGGAACACCAGCGTCGCCACCACGCTGATGCCGACATTGACATCCGCGAGGTCGTAAAAGCTCCAGCGAAAGCCCGAGACCAGGTACACCACCGGATTGAACAGCGACACCTTCTGCCAGAACGGCGGCAGCATGTGGATCGAATAGAAGCTGCCGCCGAGGAAGGTCAGCGGGGTGATGATCATGAGCGGTATCACCTGCAATTTCTCGAAGTTGTCGGCCCAGATGCCGATGATGAAGCCGAACAGGCTGAAGCTGAACGTGGTCAGTATCAGGAACAGGATCATCACGGCCGGATGCGCGATCGAGTAATCCACGAACACGCGCGCGGTCACCAGGATGATCACACCCACGATGATGGCCTTGGTGGCGGCGGCACCGACGTAGCCGGTCACGATTTCGAGATAGGACAAGGGCGCCGAATGCACCTCGTAGATGGTGCCCACGAATTTCGGAAAGTAGATGCCGAACGAGGCATTCGACACGCTCTGCATCAGCAGCGACAGCATCACCAGGCCGGGAATGATGAAGGCCCCGTAGCTCACGCCTTCCACGCTGGTGATGCGCGAACCGATGGCCGAGCCGAACACCACGAAATACAGCGAAGTGGACACCACCGGCGACAGGATGCTCTGCATCAGCGTGCGCCCGGTGCGCGCCATTTCGAACCTGTAGATTGCACGGATGCCGTAGAGGTTCATGCGCCCTCCTTCACGAGTTCCAGGAATATCTGCTCCAGTGTGTCCTGCCGCGTGCTCAGGTCCCTGAAGCCGATGCCGGCCGCGGCCAGATCGCGCAGCAGCGCGGTGATGCCGGTGCGTTCGCTCTGGGTATCGTAGGTGTAAATCAGTTCATCGCCCTTGCCGTTGAGTTCCAGCCGGTAAGCCGACAGCGTTTCCGGCAGGCCCGCAAGCGGCTCATGCAATTGCAGGTGCATCTGCTTCTTGCCCAGCTTGTGCATCAGCGTGGCGGTTTCCTCCACCACGATCAGCCGGCCCTTGTGGATCACGCCCACGCGGTCGGCCATGTCCTCGGCTTCCTCGATGTAATGCGTGGTCAGGATGATGGTGACGCCCGATTCGCGCAGCCGCCGCACCATCGCCCACATGTCGCGGCGCAATTCCACGTCCACGCCCGCGGTCGGCTCGTCGAGGAACAGTACCGTGGGCTGGTGCGACAGGGCCTTGGCGATCATCACGCGACGTTTCATGCCGCCGGAGAGCATCATGATCTTGTTGTCGCGTTTGTCCCACAGCGACAAATCCTTCAACAGTTGTTCGAGGTAGGCATCGTCCGGCGCCTTGCCGAACAGGCCGCGGCTGAAGCGTACTGTGTTCCAGACCGATTCAAACGCGTCGGTCTTGAGTTCCTGCGGCACGAGGCCAATGATCGTCCGCGTCTTGCGCCAGTCGCGGAGGATGTCGTGACCGTCCACGGTGATCGTGCCCCGGCCCGGATTGACGATGCCGCAGATGATGCTGATCAGCGTGGTCTTGCCTGCGCCGTTCGGGCCGAGCAAGGCGAAGATTTCGCCGCGCCGAACCGTCAGATTGATGTCGCGCAACGCGGTGAAACCGCCCGCGTAGGTCTTGTCGAGCCCGCGTACCTCGATCACCGGATCGCTGCCTGTCGCGGAAAGCGTATTCATGTTTTCTCCGGGTGACTCTGTCGGCCGCGACAGCGATGGCGGCGCTTCTGCCCTGGTGGTGTGTACCTGAAAAGTCAATGATGCGGCTTGAACAGGATATCGAACACCGGCTCCCACGTCTTTCCACCGTCCAGCGAGCGCGTGGCGGTCTCGCGCACGTCGTCGCCCTGCCGGTACCAGATGCCGCGCAACAGTGAAGTCTTGCCGCTCCGTGTCCGCTGGGTGCCAGTGAACACCATGCGATCACCCTGCAACCCGCCGTCCAGCAGCAACAATTCGCCGCGATTGGTCACCCAGCTCTGGTGCCAGACCTTGCGCACAGCGTCATAGAGACTGTAACTCTCGCCATGCAGACCATCGTTCTGGCGGTAATCCTCATGGATCACGCAACCGTCCAGGATGATCTTCACCGAGTTGCGCGCCATGATCTTGTCCGGCGCCTGCACGTCATAGGCGTCCCATTCGCCGACAAAGAAGTCGAACTGGCGATGGATCGGCGTACTGCACGCGGCCGGTTGGTCCGCGGCACGCAGCGGGACGACGACCACCAGCACAACGAAAGCAAGTGCGGCAAATATCGCGCGCATGCGTGCTTACCTCGCCTTGATGATCTGGTCCAGGTAATCCGGCGTGCCCTTGACGCGCACCAGATGCGGGTATTGCAGACCGTCGTGATAATTGACCGGCACGGTCCTGTACTCGTCCTGGTATTCAATCAGCAGCTTGATCGGCTCCTTGCCGGCTTTGGCCGCGGTGATGGCATCTTTCAGCACCTCGGTCTTGTAGGCGTGGCCGTTCACCGCCACCAGTTTGCCGCCGGTGCTGATGCCGGCCTTGAACGCGGGACCGTTCCAGCGCACGTCGTTGATGCTGCCGTCCTTGGCGAGGGTCAGGCCGATCGAGTACGTGAAATTGAAGATATGGCGCGACGATTGAGCCTGGCTTTCGTAAGTCTTTTCATACGGGCTTTCCTTGTCGGTATAAACCAGCTTCCAGCCGGACGCTTCGAGCCCGCTCAGCAGCGGCGGATTGTTTTCGTCCACATAGCGGCGCAGGAATCCGGCCCAGTCGTACTTCACCACGCCGTTCAAGGCGTTCACGACGTCGTCGAACGTGTAGGTTCTGGTGACGAAACTGCCGTTGTCCACGCCGAAGAAATCTCCGGCAAAGGTGTCCAGCGACTTTTCCCCGTGCGTGAGTGAACGGATCTTGGCATCCACCGCCAGCCACATCATCTGCCCGCCGCTGTAGTACTCCTCGCTCATCTGCCAACTGCGGTAGGGCAAGGCCCCGCGATGCGCGGCGGTGGGATCGTTGGTGGTGTCTTCCAGCGTGCGCCAACCGAAACCCGGACGGTTGCGGTCGTAGTTGGCGGCCACCATCGCCAGTGCGTCGCGGAACTGTTCCGGCGTCCACATGCCGGCGCGCGCGGTCAAGACATAACCCCAGTACTGGGTCTGGCCCTCGTACACCCACAGCAGCGAATCGCCCATCGGCACGTTGAAGTTCGGCGTCCACAGGTCCGCCGGCCGGCGGAACTTGCCGTTCCAGGAATGCGCGAATTCATGCGCCAGCAGATCGCGGTTTGGCGCACCGTTTTTCCAATCGGTGAAGTAGTCCGGGTCGGCACCGTCCTCGCTGGACTGGTGGTGTTCCATGCCGTTGCCGCTCAACTGATCCGAGAGCGAGAACAGGAAATCGTAGTGATCATAATGGTGCGAATCGAATAACCGGTACGCCTGGGTCACGAGGTTGCGGTGCGCCTGCACCTGTTCGGGCGTCATTTCCAGCTCTTGCGGCGTATCCGCGAACACATCCAGATGCACCGGCGCCTTGGCGCCCGGATCGAGGTCAACACGCTTCATGTGCAGCCCAGCATAAATCGGCGAGTCCACCAGCGTGTTGTACGTGGTTGTCTTGAACGTGACGGTGTTGCCCGAGCGGGACGCCTGCTCAAGCGCCGTACCGAACTTCCAGCCGTCGGGGAACGTGACGACCGGTTGCACGGTGATCTGGCGCGTGTAGTGCCCGGCCGGATACAACGACACCGTATTCCATTCCAGCGCCAGCATCCTGTCCGTCATCTGGATGAACGAGTATTTCCCGCGTCCGGACAGGTACTGGAAATTCACGTCAATATCGGACACACCCTGCGGCACTTCCACACGGAAGGCGTACACGTCGTATTTGTCGCGCTGCCACGCCAAGACCTTGCCGCCGGCGGTGATCTTGAGTCCGGCCAGCATGTCAATCGGGCCGCCCGGCGAATGTTCACCGGGTATCCATTTTGGAAACAGCAGCGTCAGTTCGCCGGATCGAACGGGAATTGTTTCATGCACGCGAAAGATGCCCTGTGCAGTGTCGCTGGCGTCCACGTGTATCCGGAGGGTGCCGGGATAGGGCACGTCCTGTGGCGGCGCGATATGCGCATCGGCGGCATCGGCAAACGCATTCGCACTGGCAAGCGCCAGACACAGGACCGCCGCAAGGCCAAAAAGGATGCGGCGCGGAGCGGTTGGAAGCTTGGCGAAAAATACAGCAGACATGGCAATCTCCATAAAATGCGGCATGAACCGGCAGAGCCGGATGCGCTTCGTCATTGCAGCAGGCTATCTCCACGAAAGCGGAGCATGGAAATCCTGCGCCCGGATTCTACCGGCTTCTTGCCCGTGCGCAACCGCCGGCCGGACCAGCGCATACCGGATACCTCAGCGCGGCACGGGATGTGCCAGCGCATAATCCATCGCCGCACACACGGCGGTGGCCTGCGCGGCATTGCATTGCTCGGGCGTGGCGCGCGGACTGTCCGGATAGACCTCGGTCGTGGTCTTGTACGGCGCCTCCGTGATGCCGGCGCACAGGCTGAGTGCCTTGAGCGGATACTCGATCACACCGGGCGCGACCACCGGCGAGCCGATAATCTCGCCCTTGGCATCGGCCGGCGCGATATGGGTCACTTTCGCTACCGCCGCAATGATGGCCTGCTGGAAATCGGGCTGCGGCGCCGCACTGTCGTCCACCAGATAGAACCCGTCGGGGATGATACCCGGCTCGAACGGCTCACCGTCGCGTGCAGCCAGTGCCGGGCGAAACTCGGTCTCGTCGGTATCCGTGGTTTCGTGCAGATCAATGTGCATCGCAACGCGCTCGCGGAACGGCGCGACAAGCCGCAGTAGCGCGACACATTCCGGTGCCGGACTGTCGGCGCGGAAATTGCGGTTGGGGTCCAGTGCGTAAGCGTTCCAGCGATGAACTCGTTCGTAACCCCAGGGACTGACGCAGGGGGCGATCAGGATATTCGCACGGCCCGCGTAATCCGCCGCGTGCCGATCCGCAAAACGCAGCGCGCCGTGCACACCGCTGGTTTCGTAACCGTGCACGCCACCCGTCACCAGCATGACCGGCAGCGCCGCGTTCCAGTCGAGGCTTTTCAACGCGAACAGCGGGTAACGGTCCGGTGCGTAATCAAGCTCGCCGTACTGCTCCACCTCAAACCGCGAACGAAGCTGTTCCACTGCAACCAGCACGTCATCGGCATAGCTACGCTGCTTGTGCTGTTGCGCGCGCCATTCGGCTTTCTCAGTCGCGCCCCAGGGCTGACCGGGTGTGCCGATGGGATAGAAACTTGCCATTGCGTCACTCGCTTGGTTGCAAAACGTATAGGGCGTGTACCCTAACATCGTCCTGATTGTCGCATGCGATAAAGCCCGGACGATCGCTCCTCAGAGTGTATCTGCGCCAAAATGTTCCCGACTTCCCCATCAAACTCGATATTGATTTTATCTCAGAGGCAGCTCGCGTGTGGTCTACGGTCTGTGCCGCAGCAGCCGTTCAGTCCTCAGTTGGTACTGTCACTGCATGTTGCACATAGCGGTATGCCGCATCAGTCGCCTCGGCCGCTTCTCCACACAGCCATTCGCGGAAGCGCACGATCTTGGTGTGGCTCTCCATGACTGCGGGATACGCAATCCAGAATGCCCGGCCATCTCCGGCCACGAAATCATGCGCTGGCACCAGTCTGCCGGCCCGGATTTCGTCACCGAACAGAATCGGCGAGCCGATTGCAATGCCGTGTCCCGCCATCGCCGCGGCCATGTCCAAATGCTCGGTCGGCAGCCGCGTCCCGAAGCGGCCCTCGATCGCGGCGTGCTTGTGCCCCAGCCCGCGATACCAGAGTACCCACCAGTCCGGCCGCCCGAGCAGGGGAAGCGACGACGGTGAGTCGGGATCCGCAATGCCTGCTGCCGCTGCCTTGAGATGCGGCGCACACAGCGGCATGAAAATGCTCTGGAACAACCGGATCGCGCGCAAGCCGGGCCAGTGGCCGTGACCATTGCGGATCGCGAGATCGTAGCGCGTGGCACCGAGGTCGCGCGCGGTCTCCGACAGATCCAGTTCCACTGCAATCTGCGGATGCAGCTTGCGGAACCGGCCCAGTCTCGGTGTCAGCCAGGTGGTGCCCAGGGTCGGCAAGGTGGTCACCGCGAGATGGCATTCATCCACGTCGCGCGCCTTGCTGAAACCCGCGCGCAGCGTGGCAAACGCGCTCATGACTTCTTCTGCCGCCAGTCTGCCCGGCGCGGTCAGTTCCACATGCTGCGAATGACGCAGGAACAGCTTCACCCCGATCTGCTGTTCGAGGCGGCGCACGTGGTAACTGACCGAGGCCGACGTCGTGTCCAGTTCCTGCGCGGCTTTTGCAAAGCTGCCCAGTCTCGCGGCCGCCTCGAAGGCGCGAATCGCCGGCAGCGAAGGCAACTTGGCCGGACCGACCACAAGCTTGCCTTGGTCTCCACGCCGATTTCTGGATTGTGAGTCGTTCATGCGCGCTCGCAGAATAGCCGTCGTCGTACTGCACGCCTCCACAATCCGGTTAAGACAGGAGACTCCCGATGACATCGGTCAACCATCTAGTCCGGCAGGCTGCCGCATTTGCCCTGCTGGCACTTGCTTCCAGCGCCGCATTCTCGTCCACTCCCGCCGAAAGCGTCAGCGCCGTGCCGCCTGGCTACACGCTGGCCCGCACAGGTAGCGTACACGACTTCGATTATTTCATGGGCAGCGGCTGGACCACCCGTCAGCACCGAATCAAGACTGCCGCCGACGGCAGTCAGACCACGGATGATTTCACCGGTTATCTATGCGCGCTGCCCTATCTCAACGGCACCGCAACCGTGGATGAGCTGTATTTCCCGAGCAAGAAATCCTCGGGCCTGACCCTGCGGCTGTTCAATCCTAAGACACGGCAGTGGTCCATCTACTGGGTCAGCAGCACCAACGGCGTACTCGACCCGAACCCGGTCGTGGGCGGCTTCAAGGGCAATCTCGGCCTGTTCTTCGGCACGGACAGGGATGCGAAAGGCCGTCCCATCAAGGTGCGCTTCATCTGGAAGGTCATTGATCACGACCATGCGCAATGGCAGCAGGCCATTTCATACGACAACCACACCTGGGCGACCAACTGGACCGCCGACTTCGAGCGCACCGAGCGTTCGAAAGTTTGCACACCGGCGGGATTGCCCAGGCATCTCTAATCTCTTCGCAAACCGGAGCAGTCCAACTTGAATCCGGCTTTTTCGCGTGCCTATTACGCCGTGCCCGGAATCTTTGCCAATCGTTGATATAGCATGCCGCCCACATAAAACACCACACCCAGCACTACGAGACTGATGATTCGTGCCACCGGCTTAGCGCCACTCAAGTCGTACGGTAATGCCTTGATGGCGACGGCACCGAACACCATCAACGAAGACTGACCGAGTATTCGCCCGCCTTTCCACCTAGAGATGCCGAGGCATGCCAGCGCAAGTAGTGCCCACACCGTGGATTCGATGATCGGCGTCTGCAGTAGGTGTACGGCCGCCGCCATCGCGCTGAGATGACCCGAATAAATCAACAGCACCTTGACTTCGCTCAGCCCTTTTCGAGCCGCGATGAGTCCATAGCCAGCGTAAAGTAGTACCGCATAGGCAATGGCCAACAGCGAATGCCCATGCACCTGAGCAAGGTCAATATTGGTGATGACGCGAAGGTAATTGAGCAGAAACACTGCGCCCACCACTGACCACAGCGCCCACAACGGGCCGAGCCCGCCTCGGCGACTGACGGTTACCACGGCGGCCGCGGGCACCAGGATGAAACTTGCCCAAGGAGCCCACGTAGACGGCCAGGATTCGATGTACCCGGCATGGAACAACACTAGCGACACGTAGCACCAGAGCAGCCACTCGCCTCCCGGGAGTGGGGCCTGCAAGAACCATTTCGCTCCGACATACAGTGCCCACACGGCGGCCACGCTTGCGACCGCGATCCATGGCGCAAGCGCAGGCAGGTGCTTGTTCAGCACGTAGTATTGCACGGCATAGAAAAGCAACAGCGCCGGCAGATGAAGAAGTGCCGTAGGCGTCGTCATGGGTGTTCGGCGATGGATGGAAAACCACGCCGTCGCGATACCGAAAATCACGAACTGCACTGTCTGAAACACCAACGCTGCCATCCATTCCATGGGCGCATGCGCACGCCAAGCCACGTCGAACACGACCAGG
>DASSRV010000043.1:0-11930 GCA_035701605.1 Gammaproteobacteria bacterium | reverse complement strand
CTTGTGCGCAAACCTGAGCAGACGCTGGAACTGGAACCTCACCGCAGCTTCGGTGTTGGTGTCGTCGAGAAACACCTTGCGACGCGCGGCCGGTACGCCGTATTGGCGTGCCACCGCGTAGGCCACGCTGTCCACCGAGGTGTAGCTGTCCACGTAATACAGGCCCGGCGTTTCCGCCAGCACCTGCATGATCCAGGCCATGTCGCCGGGATGCTGGGTGATGAGGCTGCCTTCGTGATTGTTGACGCCGGCGAGGTACGGAATCGCGGCGAGATCGCCGCGCACGGTGTCCTGGATCTGCTGACGTGTCATGTCGAGCGTGATGCCGCCGGGACCGAGCGGCATGTCGCTGACCGATTCCATGGGCAGGTGCAGCAGCACTTCCTTGTCGTCCGCATGCGCGAGTTCCGCAATCCGCCTTGCAAAGCGGGTGTGCGGCAGGATCGAGCACGCGACCGGCCCCGGCAGCGCGACGCTCGCGCGCCCTTCGTCCAGCGAATTGCCGAGATCGTCAATGATGATGGCGATGACCGGCTGCGCCGGGGACGCGGCCGCCGGAGCGCCAACGGTCTGCCCTCGTGCAGTGACGCCGAACAGGGCGACGAAAAGCAGCATGCCGCTTGCGACGAGGCCACACCACCCGCTGCGACCACGCCGCGTCATGGCCGCCCCCGGCACCACTTGCGCGGATTGAGCGAGGTGTTGTTGTGGCGCAATTCGAAATACAGCGCCGGTTGCGCCTGCCCGCCGCTGTCGCCGAGCGTGGCAATGCGCTGTCCGGGCTGCACCCAGTCGCCGACTTGCGCATACAGGCTCTGGTTGTGGGCGTAGATGCTCAGGTAGCCGTGGCCGTGATCCAGGATTACCAGCAGGCCGAAGCGCGGTAGCCAGTCCGCGTACACCACCCGCCCCCAGGCAACGGCGTGCACCGGCGTGCCCATGGGCGCGGCGATGAGATCGCCCTGTGCCGGCAACCGGTCGCCGACCAGCGGCTCGCCGAAGCGGTGCAACAGCTTGCCGGACACCGGCCAGGCGAGCCGGCCCCGCAAACGCGCGAAGTCGCGGGTCTTTTCCAGATCCGCGGGGATGTCAGACAGGGCCTGCTGGAGGTTGGCAAGCAGATCCTCTATTGACCGTGCGTCGCGTTGCAGGCGCGCGAGCTGTGCGCCGCGATCATGGATTTCACCGTTCAGTTTCGCCAGGGTCCGCTTGCGCGCGTCGCGTTCACTTTGCATCTGCGCCAGCGCACGCGCACGCTGATCACGCAAGGCGGAGATGTCCGCAAGCTGCTGTTCGACCTGCCGGTTCAGTGCGGTGAGCGCACGCAGTTCCTCGCGTACCGCACGGATGCGCGTGGCACGCGCCTGATTCAGGTAATCGTAGTAGGCGAGCATGCGGCCCAGTGTGGCGGGATCCTCCGCATTCAGGAGCATCTGCAATTCGGAATTGCTGCCTTCCGCATACGCGGCACGGATCTGCGCGGCGAGCGCGGCCTTCTGCCCGTCGAGCGCGGCCTGCTTCTGCGCCTGCTGCCGCTTGAGCGCAACGAGCCGCTTGTTCGCAGCCGCCACCTTGCCGTCCAGTTCGCGCAATCCGGCGGCGGCAGCGGCAATGGCACGCTCCGCTCGCCGCAGTTCGCCCTGCACCGAGCCGCGCCGGTCCACGTCCCGCTCCATGCGCGCCTGCAACGCCTGGATGCGGCTGCGCAACTGTTCCAGCTTGTGCTGCTGGGCAGACGCCTCGTCGCCGGCCCGGGCCGGCGCGACGGCGCAGCACAGCAGCACGCACAGCGCGATGAGGATAGGGGGAAGATGGGGTTTGAACGGACGGCCGGTCGGCATGGCGCGGGCAGTGTAACAGCCCCGCCGCCCGGGTCTCGCGACCCCGGGCCGGGCCGGGCGGACTGCTATACTACCGGCCCTTTTTCAGCCATTTTGCCGCTCCATCATGCCGCGTTTGCTTGAATTTGCCGGGCACCACCCCTATCTCGTGGGTGCCGCGATCCTGATCGTGCTGCTGTTTGTCGCCGACACCCTGCTGCGGCGACTGCGCAAGTACCGCGAGGTCCCGCCCGCCGAGGCCGTGCGCCTCATCAATCAGGGCGCGGCCGTGCTGGACCTGCGCGCCGCCAAGAATTTCGACAGCGGCCACGTGATCGGCGCGCGCAACATTCCGGGCGCGGAGCTGGATGGACGCCTCCCGGAGCTGGACAAGTTCCGCGAGCAGCCGCTGCTGGTGTACTGCCAGAGCGGCAACACCAGCCACGCCCATGCGGCGGCGCTGGCCAAAGCCGGCTTCCAGCAGGTGTTCAGCCTCAAGGGTGGCATCGCGGCCTGGCAAAGCGAGAATTTTCCGCTGGAAAAACACTGATACGGACACGAACATGCAAGCTGTCACCATCTACAGCACCCGGGTCTGCGGTTACTGCATGCGCGCCAAGGCGCTGCTCACCGCCAAGCAGGTGCCGTACCAGGAGATCCTGGTTGACAGCGAGCCCGGCAAACGCGCCGAGATGGAACAGAAAAGCGGCGGTCGTCGCACCGTTCCGCAGATCTTCGTCGGCGCGCGGCATGTCGGCGGTTTTGACGAACTGTACGCACTGGAACGCAAGGGCGAACTGGATGCCCTGCTTAACGGCTGATTTTAAAACGCAATCACGGGGACTACTCAATGGCTGAAGACACCGCTACCACCGCCGCGACCGCAGACGACCGGCAGATCCTGCTGCAACGCATCTATGTGAAGGACTGTTCCTTCGAATCGCCGCGTTCGCCGGCCGTGTTCGCCTCGCCGGTGACGCCTGAAATCACCGTCAACATGCACTCCGATTCCAAGACCGTGGACACCGACACCTATGAAGTGGTGTTGTCGGTCACCGCCGAGGCCAAGCACGAGGAGCGCAACGTGTTCCTGGTGGAGGTGAAGCAGGCCGGATTGTTCGTGATCAAGGGCTTCGATGAGCAGGATCTGGCGATGATTGTCGCCACCTACTGCCCGAACATCCTGTTTCCCTACCTGCGCGAGATGGTGAGCGATCTCACGCTCAAGGGCGGCATGGCACCGTTGCTGCTGCAACCCATGAACTTCGACGCGTTGTTCGCGCAGCAGCAACAGGCTGCCGCCAACGGCACCACTGGCCACTGACGCCGTGTCGGCGAGTGCGCCCATCGGCATGCTCGGTGCCGGCTCCTGGGGCACGGCGCTCGCCATTCTGCTGGCGCGCAATGGCCGACAGGTGCTGATGTGGTCGGTGGACCCGGCCGAGTTGGCACCGCTGGAACAGGACCGCGAAAACCGGCGTTATCTGCCGGGCATCGTGTTTCCCGACGGCCTGCGCGTCGAATCCGCGCTTGAACGCGTCACCGCGCAGTGCCGCGACCTCCTGGTCGCGGTACCCAGCCACGGTTTCCGCGACACGCTGGCGCGCCTGCGGGAATGCGCGCCGTCCGGGTTGCGGCTGGCCTGGGCCACCAAGGGTCTCGAACACGACACCGGCAAACTGCTGCATCAGGTGGCGCGCGAGGAACTGGGCGAAGTCCCGCCGCTGGCGGTGCTGTCCGGCCCGACATTCGCGCGCGAAGTCGCGGCCGGCTTGCCCACCGCGCTCACCATCGCCGCGAGCGATACGGGTTTCGCGCAGGACCTGGCGCACAGCCTGCACAGCGACAGTTTTCGCGCCTATACCTCGGACGACATGGCCGGCGTGGAAACCGGCGGCGCGGTCAAGAACGTCATTGCCATCGGGTGCGGCATCAGCGACGGCCTGAAGTTCGGCGCCAATGCGCGGGCCGCGCTCATCACGCGCGGACTCGCTGAAATCATGCGTCTGGGTCTGGCGCTGGGCGCGCGTGCGGAAACCTTTCAGGGACTCGCGGGCCTCGGCGATCTGGTGCTGACCTGCACCGACGATCAGTCACGCAACCGCCGCATGGGTCTCGCGCTCGCCAGCGGCCGGGCCCGCGCCGATATCGAGCGCGACATCGGGCAGGTGGTGGAAGGCGTGCCAGCGGCGCAAGCCGTGCATACGCTGGCGCGACGTCTCGACATCGAGATGCCGATCACCGAGCACATCTATCGCATCCTGCATGAAGGACTCGCGCCGCGCGCCGCCGTTGAAGCGCTCATGGCGCGCAGCCTGAAAGCGGAATCCTGAAGCCACGCCCGCCGGACCTCGTCTATACTTGACGGACTTTCCCTCCGCCACACCGTTCCCGTGAGGCCCGTCATGCGCAAACTTTTCGCGAACTTCCTGCTGTGCCTGTGCACGGCGCTTTTCTCGCTGTGTGCCTTCGCCGCGTCCGACGCGCAATCGCCCGACGACACACGGCTGCTCGGATTCACCGCCCAGGGCAGCACGCAGCAACGCGCGCTGGAGCAGCAATTCGACGCCTCGTTGAGCGCACAGGACCAATCCGACTGGGACCGGCAGATGTCTTCCGAGCCCAACCAGCTCGGTTCGCCGCACGACAAGGCCAACGCGGAATGGACCCTGAAGCAGTTCCAGGACTGGGGCTGGGACGCGCATATCGAGACCTTTCACGTGCTGTTCCCGACGCCGAAAGAGCGCGTACTGGAACTGATCGCGCCGACAAAATACACCGCGTCGCTCAGCGAACCGCCGGTCGCGGGCGACAAGACCTCGCAGCAATCCCGCGCCGGCATCCTGCCGCCGTACAACGCCTACGCCGCGGACGGCGACGTGACCGGCGAGCTGGTGTACGTCAACTACGGCATCCCGGACGATTACAAGGTGCTGGAACGCCACGGCATCAGTGTGAAAGGCAAGATCGTGATCGCGCGTTACGGCCATTCCTGGCGCGGCATCAAGCCGGTGGTGGCGTATCAGCACGGCGCCATCGGTTGCATCATCTACTCCGATCCGCGTGACGACGGCTACTGGCAGGGCGATGCCTATCCACAAGGCGCGTGGCGCAGCGCCGAAGGGGTGCAACGCGGCTCCGTGGCCAAGATGCAGATTCATCCCGGGGATCCCGAAACCCCGGGCTACGGTTCCACCGCCGGGGCACGGCGCGAAACCCGCGCGCAGTCGGAAACCCTGCTCAAGATTCCGGTACTGCCGATTTCCTGGGCCGACGCGAAACCCTTGCTGGCCGCGCTGGGCGGGCCGGTGGTACCGCCCGAATGGCGCGGTGCCCTGCCTCTCACCTACCACCTCGGCCCCGGTCCCGCGAAAGTCCATCTCAAACTGGCCTTCAACTGGAACGTGGTGCCTGCCTACGACGTGATTGCGAAGATCCGCGGCAGCGAATATCCGGACCAGTGGGTCATCCGCGGCAATCACCGCGACGGCTGGGTGTTTGGCGCCTTCGATCCGCTCGCCGGTCACGTGGCGATGCTGGACGAGGCGCGTGCCATCGGCAAACTGCTGAAAACCGGTTGGCGGCCGAAACGCACCCTCGTGTACGCGAGCTGGGACGGCGAGGAACCTGGTCTGCTCGGTTCCACGGAATGGGCGGAGACACACGCCGCAGAATTGCAGAAAAAGGCCGTGCTGTATCTCAATTCCGATACCAATGGCCGCGGCTATCTGTTCATGGGTGGTTCGCACTCGTTGCAGCCCTTCATTGATCAGGTCGGGCGCGGCATCCGTGATCCCGAAACCGGCGTCAACGTGATGCAACGCCGTCGCGCACGCATCGCCGTGGATGCGCACAGCGACAACGCCTCCGCGCGGGAGCGTGACTTCGCCAAACAGGTCGCCGCCGCCGCGGATTTCCCCATTGATGCGCTGGGCTCGGGCTCCGATTACTCCGCCTTCCTGCAGCACCTCGGCATCGCCACGCTCGACATGGGCTACGGCGGCGAGGATGGCGGCGGCGAGTACCACTCGCTCTACGATTCCTTCGATCACTACCGCCGCTTCGGCGACCCGGGCTTCAAGTACGGCGTGGCGCTGTCGCAAACCGCCGGACACACGGTGCTGCGCTTCGCGGACGCGCCGGTGTTACCGTTCCGCTACGCTGAATTCGCCGACACGGTCGGCGAGTACGTGGACCAGGTACGCAAGCTCGCGGATTCCAAACGCGCGCAGGCGGTCGAGCAGGACAAGTTGCTGGACCAGGGCGCCTATCGTCTGGCCCGCGATCCCGCCAAACCGACGCTGGCCCCGCCGCGCGCCGGCCGCGTGCCGTACCTGGATTTCGCGCCGCTCGACAACGCGCTGGTGAAACTCAAGGCCAGCGCCGATGCCTGTGATGCGGCGTTCGCGGCGCGTGTGCGGGCCGGCTCCGCGCTTGACGACACGCAACGCGAAAAGCTCAACGCTCTGTTGCAGGGCATGGAACAGGCGCTGCTGGATGCACGCGGCCTGCCGGGACGGTCCTGGTACAAGCACATGATCTACGCGCCGGGGCTTTACACCGGTTATGGGGTCAAGACCCTGCCGGGTGTGCGCGAGGCCATCGAACAGAAGCAGTGGGACACCGCGACACGTTACGTCGGCATCATCGCGCACACGCTCGACGGGTACAGCGCGCGGCTGGACAAGGCGACCGCCATCCTGAAGCAGTAAACCCGCTCTGCCGGGCGGCGTGGTTACGCGCCCCCGGCAAATCCCTGCTGCCGCCAGGCTTCGTACACCAGCACCGCGACCGCATTGGAAAGATTCAGGCTGCGGTTGTCGGGACGCATCGGCAAGCGCAGCACCCGTTCCGTCGGCAAGCCGTCCAGCAGTGTCTGCGGCAGGCCGCGCGTCTCCGGCCCGAACAGCAGCGCATCGTCCGGCTGGAATGCGGTCTCGGTGTAACGGCGGTGTCCGCGCGTGGACACCGCAAACACCCGCGCCGGCGCGGCGGCACCGAGGTAGGCTTCGTAACTCTCGTGCTCGTGCACCACGGCCATATCGCGGTAATCGAGTCCCGCACGCCGCACCCGTGCCTCCGTCAGCTCGAATCCCAGCGGCCGGATCAGGTGCAGTGTGGCACCAGCGTTGGCGCACAGGCGTATGATATTGCCGGTGTTGGGCGGAATCTCCGGCTGATACAGAACCACCTGAAACATGACCGTCATCCGGGGCGATATGCAGCAGACAGACGCGCTTCCCGATTCGCTCAGGACCACATTCTGTGGACTGGAATTCAATTCGCCGCTGGTGCTGCTGTCGGGTTGCGTGGGATTTGGCGAAGAATATACGCGCGTGGCGGGTTTTTCCAACCGCGACGCCGGCGCCATCTGTCTCAAGGGCACCACGCTCAAGCCGCGGCTCGGCAACCGCCCGCATCGCCTGAGCGAAACCCCGTCCGGCATGTTGAACGCGATCGGTCTGCAGAACCCCGGCGTGGATCACGTGGTACGGAAAATCCTGCCGGCGCTGGATTTTTCCGAAACGCGCTTCATCGCCAACGTGTCCGGCTCCACCATCGAGGAATACATCGAGGTCACGCGCCGCTTCGACGATTCGCCGATTGACGCCATCGAGATCAACATCTCCTGTCCCAACGTCAAGGAAGGCGGCGTGCAGTTCGGCAACGATCCGGCCATGTCGGCGCGCGTGGTGGCGGCCTGCCGTGCGGTGACGGAAAAGCCGCTCATCACCAAGCTCTCGCCCAACCAGACCGACATCGCGGACAATGCGCGGCGCTGCATCGAGGCCGGCACGGACGCGTTCGCGGTGATCAACACCCTGATGGGCATGAGCATAGACGTGGAAACACGCCGCCCGGTGATCGGCAACGTGCAGGGCGGCCTGTCCGGGCCGGCCATCAAACCCATTGCGCTGCTCAAGGTGCATCAGGTGTATCAGATCGCGAAGGCCCACGGCGTGCCCATCATCGGCCAGGGCGGCGTCACCACGCCGCAGGATGCGCTGGAATTCCTCATGGCCGGTGCGGCCGCGGTCGGCGTCGGCACCGCGCTGTTCTACGATCCTCTGGTGTGCAGGAAACTCAATGCCGGTGTTGCGGACTACCTGTCGCGCCACCGGCTGTCGCGAGTAGGCGATCTGGTCGGCACACTCGACACCGGCAGCGTGAGCCCGGTGGCCTGTGCCGCGGGTTGAACGCACGGTTCCGCCCGGTTTGCCGCCGATTCGCTGACATCATTCCCGCTTCAGTTTGCGCGTCAGGGTGTTGCGGCCCAACCCCAGTGCACGCGCCGCGTTCTGCTTGTGGCCCTCCGTCTGTTGCAGCGCGGCTTCGATCAGGATGCGTTGCAGTGTGCGACTGGCGCGGGCATGGATGTGGTGTGCGCCCGCTTCCAGTTGTGCGCGCGCCCAGTTGCGCAATGCGGTCTGCCAGTCGCCGGTTTCGGCTGGCGATGGCGCGCCGGATTCGCCCAGCAGGGCGGCCAGATCGCCGCGGTGGATGATCCGGCCCGGCGCCATCAGGGTCAGGCGTCGGCAGGCATTGCGCAGTTCGCGCACATTGCCCGGCCAGTCGCGGTCGCGCAGCGCCTGCATGGCGTCCGCGGTGAGCCGTTTCGGTTCGCCGCCGAGCTCGCGCGCCGCACCGGCCATGAACACGTCCAGCAGGCGCGGAATGTCCTCACGCCGTTCACGCAGCGGCGGCACGCGGATGTGCATGACATTGAGCCGGTGATACAGGTCTTCGCGGAAACGTCCGGCCTTCACCTGCGCCGCGATGTCCTGGTGCGTGGCGGCGAGCACGCGCACGTCCACCCTGACCGGCTCATGGCCGCCGACCCGGAAGAATTCCCCTTCCGCCAGTACGCGCAGCAGGCGTGTCTGCAAGGCCGGCGACATGTCGCCGATTTCGTCCAGGAACAGCGTGCCGCCGTGGGCCTGCTCGAAGCGGCCGACACGTCGCGTGTTGGCACCGGTGAAGGCACCGCGCTCGTGACCGAACAATTCCGATTCCAGCAACTCGGCCGGGATCGCCGCGGTATTGAGCGCCACCAGCGCCTGGCCTGCGCGCGGGCTGTGCCGGTGCAGCGCGCGCGCCACCAGTTCCTTGCCGCTGCCGGATTCGCCGGTGATGAGCACACTGAGACTGCTTTTTGCCAGCCGGCCGATGGCGCGGAACACGTCCTGCATGGCGGCGGCTTCGCCCGTCAGCGTGTCGCCGGACCGGGTGTCGGTAACGGCCGGCGCACGCACGTCCCGGGTTTGCAGCGCGCGCGTCGCGAGCGCGCTCAGTTCGTCCAGATCAAAGGGTTTCGGCAGGTATTCGAACGCGCCGCTTTCATACGCCGCGACGGTGCTGCCGAGATCGGAATGCGCGGTGACCACGATCACCGGCAACGCGGGATGGCGCGCATGCACCTGCTTCAGCAGCGTCAGGCCGTCCGCGCCCGGCAGGCGCACGTCGGTCACCAGCAGATCCGGTCGTGCCTCGGCCAGTTCCGACAGCATGGCTTCGGCGCTGGGCAGCGCGCGCACGCTGAAACCGCTCTCGCTGAGCGCTTCACTCATGACCTGCCTCAGGGTGGGGTCGTCGTCCACGATCCAGATTTCGGTTTTCGTCGCGTTCATGTGTCACCGATGGGCAGCAGGACGGAGAATACGGTGGCGCCGGGACGGCTGCTGCATTCGATGAGCCCGCCGTGACGGTTCGCGAGTTCCTGCGCGATGGCCAGACCCAGTCCGGTGCCGTGCGGCTTGCCGCTGACCAGCGGCGTGAACAAACTCGCCTGCAACGCCGGGGGGATGCCCGGGCCGTCATCCTCGACATCCAGTCGGGCCGCCAGCCGATGGCGGACGCCGTTCAGGGTGTATTGCCGCACGCAACGCGTGCGCAGCGCGATGCGACCGCGTCCGTTCAAGGCTTCGCAGGCGTTGCGCGCAAGGTTGAGCAGCAGTTGCACGATTTCGTCGCGATCCAGCCTGATTTCCGGCAGGCTGGGATCGTAGTCGCGGAGCCACACGATGCGTCCGGTGTGTTCCGCCTCCAGCAGGCGCAGGACGTGATCGCTGATTTCATGCAGGTTGACCAAGACGCGCTGCGGCGGCCGATTCGGCCCGAGCAGGCTGTCGGCCAGCGCGGCCAGCCGGTCCGCTTCCCGGATGATGAGGCGGGTGTATTCGCGCAATCGCGCATCATCCAGTTTGCGTTCCAGCAACTGGGCCGCGCCGCGCAGCCCGCCCAGCGGGTTCTTGACCTCGTGCGCCAGCCGCAAGGCCAGCGCGCGCGCGGTCGCATGGCGGGTGTGCAGCTCCTGTTCACGGCTGATGTGCAGGTGCCGATCCAGCGGCGCCATCTCCACCAGCAGTTCCGGCGCCCGCCCGCTTTCCGTCACCGGCGTCACGGTCAGATCCACGGTCAGACTGTGGCTCGCCGTTCCCAGGTTCAGCTCCCGGCGGGTACAGGTTTCCCCGCTGTGCTGAGCACGGAGCAGGAGCTCGCGGAGTTCGCCGGCCTCCGGTAACACGGCCAACAATTCCGCGCCCAGCACCTGACGGGTGTCGAGACCGAGGAGCGTTTCAGCGGCGGGGTTGAGATAGCGAACGATCAGCCCGGTATCCAGCCACAGCAGGGCCGTGGTCTGGTTTTCCAGCAGGCTGTTGCGCAGGGTGTCTGAGATTGCACCAACTGTGTGCATGCGCACCAGTATAGTGCATTTTTAGCTCAATTCGGCGGTTTACCGCGGAAGACGGTGGCCTGATGCAGGTAAAACGTCACCGGTGTCGCCTGAATGGTCTGGCCCCCGGCCGTGATCAGCGTCGCCGTCACCGTGTGTGCACCCCGATCCACGTCATCGTAGGTCACCGAAGTGGTGTTGTGCAGCGGGCCGCGGTTGTTGCCGTCCAGGCTGAAGATCAGGACATCGCCCTGCGCCAGACCCGGCGTGACACTCACCGACACGGTGACACTCCGGGTATTGCGGATCGTCGCCCCCTGCGCGGGAGAACTGATAGTCAGGGTGTATTGCCGGGGGGCCTTCTTTTCCGGCGGCGGCGGACGCCGGTCGCCGGTTTCAGCGTTGCCAGCGGGCGGGGCCGGCGCGGCATAGCTCTGCGGCTTCACGACCTGGACTTTTTTGGCGCCGGGATGGGGTTTGTCGGAATAATGCACATTGCCCTGGGCATCCACCCATTTGTAAACCTGGTCCGCCTGCCCGGCCAGACCGGGCAGCAGGGCCAATACCAGCAACAATGACAGCGTGCGCCGCATGCTTTCAGCCTAGGCCAGAAGCGCGGACGGGGCAAGCGGGGCCGTGCCGGGGCACGACCCGCGTCACATGCGCTCGCCCCGCTACAGGGACCGTTGCCAGTAAGCCACGTCCAGCCATTGGCCGAACTTGAAGCCGACTTCACGAAAGTGGGCGACTTTTTCAAAACCGAAATTTTCGTGCAGCGCGACACTGGCCGGATTCGGCAGGGTCACGCCGCCGATCGCGGTGTGCAGCGACAGACTGCGCAAGCGTGCCAGCAGCTCTGAATAAAGCGCAGTACCCCAGCCGCGGCGCATCGCGCCGGACGCGAGGTACACGCTGACTTCCACCGCATACCGGTACGCCTGGCGTCCTTTCCATTTCGAGGCATAGGTATATCCCGCGGGCGCCCCGTCCGCTTGCGCGATCAGCCAGGGCAGACCGGCTTCTGCTGTTTCCGTCATGCGCCGTGCCATGACCTGCGTCGTCACCAGTTCGGTTTCAAATGTGGCGACCGAATGGGCGATGTAATGGTTGTAGATCGCGGCGATGGCGCCGGCATCCTCCGTCCGCGCCGGCCGGATTGCGCTCATGTTCATGTCGGGTGTCCGCAGCCGGACCCGTGTCCGGCTGCGGAATTCCTTACAAGCTGAAATACATGTCGAACTCAATCGGATGCGTGGTCATGCGCAGCCGCGTGACTTCCTGCATCTTGAGCGCGAGGTAGGCGTCAATCATGTCGTCGGTGAACACGCCGCCGGCCTTCAGGAAGGCACGGTCGCGGTCCAGGTGTTCGAGCGCCATGTCCAGCGCATAGCACACCTGCGGGATGTTCTTTTCCTCTTCCGGCGGCAGGTCGTACA
>DASSRV010000042.1:0-2494 GCA_035701605.1 Gammaproteobacteria bacterium | reverse complement strand
GACAACGCCAACGCAGCCGAGCCAAGTCGCTCATATACGGCAGCGGACTAGTGTTCGCGCTCGGCAAGCAATTTCTTGATTTCCGCAATGGCCTTGGCGGGATTCAGGCCCTTTGGACAGGTGCGCGTGCAGTTCATGATGGTGTGACAGCGGTACAGCTTGAACGGGTCCTGCAAATCATCCAAGCGCTCGCCGGTGGCCTCGTCGCGGCTGTCCGCGATCCAGCGGTAAGCCTGAAGCAGGATGGCGGGGCCGAGGTAACGATCCGGGTTCCACCAGTAACTCGGGCAAGCCGTGGAACAGCAGGCGCACAGGATACATTCATACAGGCCATCGAGTTTTTCGCGATCGTCCTTCGATTGCAGACGCTCGCGATCCGGTGGCGCGGACTGGGTGCGTATCCAGGGCTTGATCGAGGCATATTGCGCGTAAAAGTGCGTCAGGTCGGGCACCAGGTCCTTGACCACCGGCATGTGAGGCAGCGGATAAATCTTTACGTCGCCTTTCATGTCGCTGCACGCCTTGGTGCAGGCCAGCGTGTTGGTGCCGTCTATGTTCATGGCGCAGGAGCCGCAGATGCCCTCGCGACAGGACCGACGCAAGGTGAGTGTGGCGTCCATTTCGTTCTTGATCTTGAGCAGCGCGTCCAGCACCATCGGGCCGCATTTGTCCATGTCCACCTCATAGGTGTCCATGTGCGGGTTCTCGCCGCTGTCCGGATCGTAGCGGTAAACGCGGAAGCGCTTGATGTGCTTCGCGCCGGAAGCCGCCTTGTGGGTCCTGCCTTTTCCGATACGGGAATTCTTCGGCAGTCTGAATTCAGCCATGCCTCAACCTCCAAACCCAGAATGTTTCGCTTCAGCAGCCTGTATTTTCAACACGATTCAATACACCCGCTTCTTGGGTGGGAACGGCTTGATCTCGTCCGACAGGGTATAGCTGTGTACCGGACGGTAATCCAGCTTCACTTGATCCTTGTCGTCCAGCCACGCCAGGGTGTGCTTCATCCACTGCTGGTCGTCGCGCTCGGTGAAATCCTCACGCGCGTGCGCACCGCGGCTCTCGGTGCGGTTCACCGCGCCCGCCATGGTGACCGTGGCACAGGCCAGGAGATTGGCCAGTTCCAGGGTTTCGGCCAGATCGCTGTTCCAGATCAGCGAATGATCCGAGACCTTGACGTCCCTGAAGGAGTCGTACACCTGTTTCAAACGCTGTTTGCCCTCTTCCAAGGTCTTGCCGGTGCGGAACACCGCGGCATCCGACTGCATGACTTTCTGCATCCGCAAGCGGATGTCCGCGGTCGGCTGTGAGCCTTTTGCATATCGCAGGCCGTCAAAACGCTCCAGAGCCTTCTCGGTCGCAGCGGACGGAATGTTGCGCGAGGTTTTGCCGGGCTTGACGGTTTCGGCACAGCGGTGCGCGGCGGCGCGGCCGAAGACCACGAGATCCAGCAACGAATTCGAGCCCAGACGATTGCCGCCGTGCACCGAGACGCAGGCCGCTTCGCCGATGGCCATGAGTCCCGGCACCGGCGCGTCCGGATTGCCGTCCTTCAAGGTCATGGCTTCGCCGTGGTAGTTGGTGGGGATGCCGCCCATGTTGTAGTGCACGGTCGGCAGCACCGGGATCGGCTGCTTGCTGACGTCCACGCCGGCGAAAATGCGCGCGGTCTCGGAAATGCCCGGCAGACGCTCGTGCAGCACTTCGGGACCGAGGTGTTGCAGGTTCAGGAAGATGTGGTCCTTCTCCGGACCCACGCCGCGGCCTTCGCGGATTTCAATGGTCATGGCGCGACTCACCACGTCGCGCGAGGCCAGGTCCTTGGCGTTCGGCGCGTAGCGCTCCATGAAACGCTCGCCTTCGGAATTGGTGAGGTAGCCGCCCTCGCCGCGCGAACCTTCGGTAATCAAGCAACCCGCGCCGTAAATGCCGGTGGGATGGAACTGCACGAATTCCATGTCTTCGAGCGGAAGGCCCGCACGCAGCACCATGCCGTTGCCGTCGCCGGTGCAGGTGTGCGCGGAGGTGCAGGAAAAATACGCGCGGCCGTAACCGCCGGTTGCAAGAATGACCTGCTGGGCGAGGAAGCGGTGCAACTGGCCGGTGGTGAGGTCCCAGGCGATCACGCCGCGGCAGATGCCGTCTTCCATCAACAAATCAATGGCGAAGTATTCGATGAAGAATTCAGCCTGGTGTTTCAGGCTCTGCTGATACAGCGTGTGCAGCATGGCGTGACCGGTGCGGTCCGCCGCCGCACAGGTGCGGTGCGCGGTGCCCTCGCCGAAATGCGTGGTCATGCCGCCGAAGGGGCGCTGATAAATCTTGCCTTCCTCGGTGCGCGAAAACGGCACGCCGTAATGTTCCAGTTCGATGACCGCCTGGGGCGCTTCCTTGCACATGTACTCGATGGCGTCCTGGTCGCCGAGCCAGTCGGAGCCCTTGACGGTGTCGTACATGTGCCAGCGCCAGTCGTCCTCGCCCATGTTGCCGAGCG
>DASSRV010000041.1:0-4199 GCA_035701605.1 Gammaproteobacteria bacterium | reverse complement strand
CTCCATCATGCTCGCGACGTTGAAGACAGACGCTTCGGGATTGCCCTTGAGCAGACGATGGAAAATCCGGTAGCGGCCGAACTTGAGCCCCTCCGCGTGCAGGGCTTCCAGCACGCGCGTGCCGGCCACGCCGTCTTCGGCGTGAAACGCGACGTGCAAGGCCAGAATCAACTGCGAGTCGTCGGTGCTGCCGGATGCCGTCTCCCGCGCGGCGTCCGCATCGGGCGCAATGCCGGATGCGTGCGCTTCTTCCTCGTCCATGAACACCGGCGCCTGACGCGACGACGGGGTACGCGGCTTGTCCAGCTCACGCATGCGATTCTGGCGCGACCACAGATACACGCCGGTGACAATCACCGCGCCGATCAGGACCAGAATCAGGCGCAGTTCCCACATGCCGTTACATCGCCGCGATACGCACCGCTTCGTCCACGTCCACCGCGACCAGGCGCGACACGCCCGGCTCGTGCATGGTGACGCCGATCAGTTGATTCGACATCTCCATGGTGCCCTTGTTGTGGGTGATGAACACGAACTGCACCCGATCCGACATGCCGCGCACCAGATCGCAGAAGCGGCCGATGTTGGCCTCATCGAGCGGCGCGTCCACCTCGTCCAGCATGCAGAACGGCGCGGGGTTGAGTTCGAAGATGGAGAACACCAGCGCCACCGCGGTCAGTGCCTTCTCGCCGCCGGACAGCAGATGGATGGTGCTGTTGCGCTTGCCGGGCGGGCGCGCCATGATCGCGACCCCGGTATCCAGCAGTTCCTCGCCGGTCAGTTCCAGGTAGGCGTGTCCGCCCCCGAACAGCTTGGGGAAACTGGCCTGCAAGCCGGCATTCACGCGATCGAAGGTTTCCTTGAAGCGGGTGCGGGTTTCGCGGTCTATCTTGCGGATCGCGTTTTCCAGCGTGCTCAATGCCTCGGTCAGGTCGGCGAGCTGCTTGTCGAGGTATTCCTTCTTCTCGGAATCCTTGGCGAAATCCTCGATGGCCGCCATGTTGATCGGGCCAAGCCGGTTGATTTTAGCCTCGATCTCGACCAGCTTCGCGGTCCAGGTTTCCAGTGCGGCGTCTTCCGGCAGGTTTTCCAGCACCTGCTGCAATTCGTAACCTTCGTCGCGGAGCTGCTCGACCAGGGTCTCGCGTCGCACCCGGAGTTCCTGGGTATTCAGACGCAACTGTTGCACTTCATCGCGCAAGGCTTCCGCGACCCGTTCCTTGGCCAGTCGGGTGTGCTCCAGCTCGCGCAATTTCTCGGTGAGATATTCCACGCTGCGACGCGCGGCGGCCAGTTCGGCATCCATGCGCGTACGCTGCTCCAGCAATTCCGCCAATCCGGCTTCCTGCTCCCTGATCGGCGCCGCCGCGGCCTCGATGGCGGCCTGCAATTCCCCGCTGCGTGCTTCCAGTTGGGCAAGCTGCGCCTGCATCCTGCCCATGTTCTGTTCGGTGGAATCCCTGAGCGAGTGACGTGATTCGAGTTTCAGGGCCACTTCCAGTGCGGCTTCGCGATCACTGCGCGCCTGCTCGCGCGCCGCCTCCAGCGCGGTACGCAGCGCATCGCGTTCCTGCTGCATGGACCCGCGACGCTGCTCCAGTGCATGCAGCGCATTCACGGCCTGTTCGATGCCGGTGCGCGCGGCCTTGAGCTCGGAGTCCGCACTTTCAATGAGCTGGGTCAATTCGGCCTGCTCCGCGTTCAGGCTTTCCATGCGCTGCGTCACCTGCTGCAACTGACTGCGCGCGAGGTTCAGCTTGGCATTCTGGTCCGAATTGTCGCGGTGTGCCCGGTTCACGTCGCCCTGGAGCAGGTCGCGACGTGCTTCCATGTCCTTCAGGCCTTCGCGGTTCCGCTGCTGTTCGGCACCGAGTTGTTCCGCATGTGCCTCGATGTCGGCAAGCGTGGCGCGCAACTGTTTCAGTTCCTGCTCACGCGCGAGCACGCCGGCGCGCTCGTCCTGCTCGCGGATCACGCGCGCCCAGTGCCGGCCCAGCCAGATGCCGTCCGCGGTGATCACCGATTCGGATTCGGCAAGACCGGCGCGCATGGCGAGTGCCGCCTGCATCGAATCCGCGATGCGCACCGGCGCCAGGAATGCCGCCAGTGCCAGCGGCGAGCTGACCTTCGAGAGCAACGTGTCGGTCCCAGCAGAAACGGCATCCCCGCCGGCCTCGACAAAGGACAGCGAACCGCCATCGAGCGCCGCGAGTTTGCCGGAAAGCGCGGCGATATCGTCCACCTGCACCGCTTCCAGGTGCCAGCCCAGCACGGTCTCGACCGCGCGTTCCCAGCCCGGCGCGACAGTAATCAGTTCCGCGAGCCGCTTGTTGTCGGACAAGGCCTGCGCGCGCAGCCACTCGCTCACGCGTTCGCGGCTTTTGCCGAGTGCCGCCTGTTGCAAGGCTTCCAGTGACGCCAACCGGCCACGGTGATCCTCGCGCCGGCTGCGCAACTGATGCAGCTCCTGGCTCAGCTTCTGGTCCTGTTCACGATGCGCGGTGATGGCGCGCAGGGTTTGTTCCAGCTCGGCCTGAAGCTGCTGGCGTTTCTGCTCGCTGTCGCCGGCACTGCCGGCCAGCGCATCAATCTGCTGCTGCAAATCCCCGGCCGACAACTGCCCGCGTTCCTGCTCGACACGTTCGCGGCGCTGCATGTTCTGGCTGATCTGGCGTTCCAGATGCTCGACTTCGCGTCGCCCGACTTCGGCCCTGCGACTCGCTTCCGCGGATTCAGTGTTGAAGGTTTCCCAGGCGGCCTGCCAGACCTGCATGGCCTGTTCCGAGGCCGTGAGTGCCGCCGCCGAACGCTGCTCGGCTTCGCGGCTGCCGCTGACGCCCGGCTCCAGTTCCTTCAATGCGGTCTCGATCTCGCTCAATTGCTCGCGATCGCGCGCGATGTGGCCTTCCATTTCCAGGGTCTGGCTGCGCGACTGCTCCAGATCCGCCTGCTGCCGCCGGCGCAGGTCGCGCGCGTGCTGCAAACCCTGCTCCAGGCGCGAAATCGAGGCGCCAAGCTCGTAAGCGCGCGCCTGCACCTTGTTGAAGGCGTCGTGGGCTTCGTCGTGTTGCGCACGCGCGGTTTCAAGCTCGCTCTCGACATGCCGCTGTTCCGCCACCGCGGCTTCGAGCGCGGTATCGCGCTCCCGGATCACGTGGTCCTGGCCGCTCAACCGGGCATCCAGATCGCGCCAGTGCAAGCCGCCGATGTCGGCCTTGAGCTGGCGCTGCTGCTCGGCGAATTCCCGGTAACGCTCCGCGGCACGCGCCTGACGTTGCAGGTGCTGCAATTGCTTGGCGACTTCCTCGCGCAGATCGTTCAGGCGTTCGATGTTTTCGCGCGCGTGATGGATGCGGTTCTCGGTTTCACGGCGGCGTTCCTTGTATTTGGAAATGCCGGCCGCCTCTTCCAGGAACACGCGCAATTCCTCGGGCCTGGATTCCACCAGCCGCGAGATGGTGCCCTGCTCGATGATGGCGTAGCTGCGCGGACCGAGGCCGGTGCCGAGAAACAGGTCCTGGATGTCGCGGCGCCGGCAGCGTGCGTTATTGAGGAAATAATTGGACGTGCCGTCGCGCACCACTTCGCGCTTGACGGAAATCTCGCCGTAACTGGCGTACTGGCCGCCGATGGCGCCGTCCGAATTGTCGAACACCAGTTCGATGGTCGCGGAACTGACCGGCTTGCGCGCGGTGGAGCCGTTGAAGATGACATCGGCCATGGAATCGCCGCGCAACTGCTTGGCGGAGGTCTCGCCCATGACCCAGCGCACGGCATCAATGATGTTGGATTTGCCGCAGCCGTTGGGGCCGACGATACCGACAAGGTTGCTGGGAAGCTGAATGGTGGTCGGATCAACGAACGATTTGAAGCCCGACATCTTTACTTTGCTGAGACGCATGCTGCCCTTAGTGTGCTGTGGTGAGCCGCGCGAGCCGGCCAAATGGCGAGCCTTGGCCCCGTAGTGTAAAGTATCGGCGCCCGAAAACGCAGCCGCGAGCGGAACATGTCCACCCAGCCCAGCAAGACCCTGGAAACCTTCCCCAACCCGCGCGAGGGCCGCGATTATACCATCCGCATCCGGATTCCCGAGTTCACCTGCCTGTGCCCGAAAACCGGCCAGCCCGATTTCGCCGAACTGAATCTGGAATACGTGCCCGACCGCCTGTGCGTGGAACTCAAGGCACTGAAACTTTATA
>DASSRV010000040.1:0-2012 GCA_035701605.1 Gammaproteobacteria bacterium | reverse complement strand
CCCGGCCCTGCTGGCCGTCACCTTGCTCACCGGCGGCTGCGCCAGCGTGCAGGACCAGGACCAGACGCTGGCAGCGCGCGATCTCTACTCCCAAATCAAGGCCAACATCGCAGCCGGCAACTACAAGACCGCCATCCAGCGGCTTACCACGCTGGAATCGCGCTTTCCGTTCAACGATTTCGGTACCCAGGCACAGCTTGACCTGATTTACGTCAATTACCTCGACAAGGATTACGACACTGCCGAGGATGCCGCGGACCGCTTCATCCGCGAGCACCCGCGCCATCCGGACGTGGATTACGCCTATTACATGAAGGGCGTGGCCTATTTCGATGAAGCGCCGGGCCTGCTCGAATCCCTGTTCGGCAAGGACACCTTCCAGCGCGATCCCGCCAATGCGCGGAAATCCTTCCAGGCCTTCCAGTTGTTCCTGCAGAAATTCCCCGACAGCCGTTACACGATGGACGCGCGACAGCGCATGGTATTCCTGCGTGACCGGCTGGCGCGTTACGAATGGGCGGTAGCGGATTACTACATGCGCCGCGGCGCGTGGATTTCCGCGCTGCAACGGGCCTACGCCATCGTGAACCAGTATCCGCAGACGCCCAGCACCAAAGATGCGCTGCAGATCATGTGCACCGCCTATGCGCGACTCGGTCTCACGCAGCTCGCGGCGGATTCAAGGCGCGTGCTGGCAATGAACTTCCCCGACGCCTCACCGGATTACACGCCGCACGGTCCGTCCTGATCGTTCCCGGCTCAAGGCCGGTGATAACCGGAGGTGATGGGATAACGCCGGTCGCGTCCGAACGCGCGCCGGCTCACGCGTACGCCGGGCGGTGCCTGACGACGCTTGTATTCCGCGTTCTGCACCAGTTTCACGACCCGTTTCACGGTGGCGGCATCGAAGCCGCGTGCGGCGATCTCCGCCACGCTCAGGTCCTCCTCCACGTACGCAGTCAGGATCGGATCCAGGATTTCATACGGTGGCAGGCTGTCGGAATCCTTCTGCTCCGGCGCCAGCTCCGCCGAGGGTGCGCGCTCGATCACGGCCTCGGGAATCACCGGCGCGACGGCATTGCGGTAACGGCACAGCGCATACACCCTGCTTTTGGTGCAGTCGCGAAGCGGCGCGAAGCCACCGGCCATGTCGCCATACAGCGTGGCATAGCCGGTCGCCAGTTCGCTCTTGTTGCCGGTGGTCAATACCAGCCGGCCCTGACGATTGGAAATTGCCATCAGCAACACCCCGCGGCAACGCGCCTGGATGTTCTGCCCGGTGATACTGGTCGTGTCGGCGTGCAGGGTTTCGTGCAGCGATTCCCGGAACGCCTCGAATGCCGGTTCGATCGAAATGTCATGGAACTCGACACCCAGCGTTTCGGCCTGGGCCCGCGCTTCGTTCAGGCTCAATGCCGAGGTGTAACGCGAGGGCATCATCACCGCGGTCACGTTTGACGCACCCAGCGCATCCACCGCCAGCGCCAGCGTCAACGCGGAATCCACGCCGCCGGAAAGGCCCAGCACCACGCCACTGAAACGGTTCTTGCCAACGTAATCGCGTATGCCCAGCACGATGGCGCGATACACGCTCTCGGTTTCGCTGGCGTCAGTGTGCACCGCGCCTGCGGCGGCCCGCCACCGGTCGCCCTCACGAATGAAATCCACCGGGTACAGCCCCGCCTCGAAATTGGGCGCGCGCGCGGCCAGCGTGCCATCCGCGTTCATCGCCAGCGAACCGCCGTCAAACACCAGCTCGTCCTGGCCACCGACCAGATTCACGTACACACAGGGCACGCGCGTGTCCCGTGCGCGGCGGCGCACTTCGGCTTCGCGCTGCTGCTGTTTGCCGGCCTCGAACGGCGACGCGTTGGTGACCACGATCAGTTCCGCGCCCGCCGCCGCGGCCTGGCAGGCCGGACCGGCATGCCAGATGTCCTCGCAGATGTTGAGTCCGATACGCAATCCGCCGAATGTCGCCAGTACCGGACCTTCACCGGGCGTGAAATAGC
>DASSRV010000039.1:0-4777 GCA_035701605.1 Gammaproteobacteria bacterium | reverse complement strand
ACCCAGAATCCGGACAATCTGCTGTTCCGAAAATCGCTTCTTCATCTCGAACCTCCATCAGGCTATCCTAAACCTCACGGCTGTCCGAAAAATCGGGGGCACTCCAGGGCAATGGGCTGCGCTTCATCGTACCTATTGTGTAAAATGCAACAACGACGAAGGAGGGAGCGTGCACGCTAACTCATTGATTATGAAAGACCGAGTTGATGGTCAATTTAAAGTACTTTACACACAGAGAGCGGAGAGATCTGGCAGCGCTTGATGGCGCCTGTCGTGACTGAAGGCAGGTGTTATTTGGTGTTTTAATTTTCGGGGGCCAAGGTTTAGACATGGAAAACAAGAATGGTGATCGTATGGATAGTCCGTCGCAGGTAATTGATCTGGTGGATATGGGTGTGTTGTTCTGGCGCCGTCGGCGCGTATTTGCGGCGACGTTTCTGGTCTTGTTGGTCCTGACTGTTGTTGCAACTATCGTCAAGCAACCTACCTATTCCTATACCACGACCCTGGATCTCGGCACCATAACGACCGACGCCGGCACCCAGATCCAGTTGATTCCCGCGCAGACGGCGCAACAGATGCTGACCAGCACCTATATCCCGACCGCAATCGCCGAGTATGCCGCGAAGCATCCAGATGAGCTTCAACGCTTTCGGGGTTTGCGTGTGGAGGTGACCGGCACGGACGCCAATGCGGCGGTGTTGTTGACCTGCAAGGCGCACGAAGTGCATGCGGATGTGTGCATGAATGTGGAAGAAATGGCCGCGGACGCCTTTATCAAGACCAACTCCAATCAGGTTGCGGTCCGACGGGCCAATATCCAGGCGAAGCTGGCTTCGGCCAACCTCAAGCTCACGGCAATCAAGGATCCAAACGTATTCGGCGTGCAAAAGTTGGCGGCGGAAAAAGCCATTGCGGACGCAAAGAGCGAGTTGGCGAAACTCCAGGACGATCTTGCCGAAAAACTGATCCGGCTTTCCGGCTTGCAACCCGGGCGTGATATCCAGATCACCTATATTGGCCTTCGTCCGGGTGAGAAGCTGTACGAGGAACTGTTCTACGCACAGGAGGAACTTCGTCATACGGTTCACCCCAAGGTGATGCTGGCGAGTTGCCGTGCTATGGAATCGCACCAGATATTTACCGAACTCGAGCGCCTTGCTGATGCCATGCGCGCAAGCGATCAGGCCTGGGCCCTGAACGTGCTCAAGTCAATGGTCCCGGAATTCAATCCCGGCCCGTCAGCAGAACGACGTAAATATAGTCAATGGTCCCCGCAGTTACAGGTCGTGAAATAGGCAAGATGGCATCCACTAAGCTGCATATCAAAACCTTCGGTTGCCAGATGAACGAGTACGATTCCGTGAAGATGGCGGACGTGCTGCGGGAGTCGTGCGGGTATGAAGTGACGGAGCAGGTGGAAGACGCGGACGTGATACTGCTCAACACCTGTTCGGTGCGCGAGAAGGCACAGGAGAAGGTGTTTTCCCAGCTTGGCTGGTGGCGCGAATACAAGCAAAAAAACCCAGAACTTATCATCGGCGTGGGCGGCTGTGTCGCCAGCCAGGAAGGCGAAGGCATCGTCAAACGCGCGCCGTTCGTGGACCTGGTATTCGGGCCGCAGACCCTGCACCGGCTGCCGGAGATGCTGGAAGAGACCCGCCGCACACGTCGTCCGGTGGTGGACATTTCGTTCCCGGAAATCGAGAAATTCGACCGGCTTCCGGCGCCGCGTGCGGAAGGGGCGACCGCGTTTGTCTCGATCATGGAGGGCTGCAGCAAGTACTGCACATTCTGCGTGGTGCCGTACACGCGGGGCGAGGAAGTCAGCCGCCCCTTCGACGACGTGCTGGCGGAAGTTGCAGCACTTGAAGCGCAGGGCATCAGGGAAGTGACACTCTTGGGCCAGAACGTCAATGGCTACCGTGGCGCGATGCACGGCGGCGGCACCGCGGACTTGGCGCTGCTGATCGAGTACGTGGCGGCGTTGGACGGCATCGAACGCATCCGTTTCACCACCTCGCACCCGCTGGAATTCTCCAATCGCCTGATCCAGGCGTTTGCGGACTGCCCGAAACTTGCGAATTATCTGCACCTGCCGGTGCAAAGCGGCTCGGACCGGATTCTGGCCGCCATGAAACGCAACCACACCGTGCTCGAATACAAGGCCCGCGTCCGCAAGCTGCGCCGCGTACGTCCCGACATCAGCCTGTCCACCGACATCATTGTCGGCTTCCCCGGCGAGACGGACAGGGATTTCGCGGACACCATGAGGCTGGTCGAGGACATGCGCTTCGATCAGGCCTTCAGCTTCATCTACAGTCGCCGCCCCGGCACGCCGGCGGCATCCCTGCCGGACGATGTGCCGCACGAGGTGAAAGTGTCGCGTCTGGAGCGCTTGCAGGCGCGCATCCATGAATTTGGTCAGCAGTACATGCACAACATGCTGGGCACCACGCAGCGGGTGCTGGTGGAACGGCCTTCCACGAAGAACCCGCGCGAGCTGGCCGGGCGCACCGAGTGCAACCGCTGGGTCAATTTTGACGGCGATGCACGTCTGCTTGGACATTTTGTAGATGTCGTCATCACGGATGTGAAACAGAATTCGTTACGCGGAAACCCTGTCGGTCGGAACCCGTCTCCGGGCATTGAAGACCGCCACCCCAGGCTTGCCGGGTAGTTTCTTGTCGGAACCCGCGCCTGCGTCACTGGATTTATTGCTGGAACCGGCCGACAACCACCGGCTGGCGAATCTCTGCGGTCAATTCGACGAGCATCTTCGTCAGATCGAACAGCGTCTCGGCGTCGAGATCGGCAACCGCGGCAACCGTTTTCGCATCATCGGCGCCCTGTCCTCGGCACAGGCTGCCGTGGCCACGCTCCGCATGCTGTACGAGGCCACGGCGAACGAACGCATTCGCCGCGAGACCGTGCACCTTTTCCTGCAACAGGCGGGTGCGGCGCTGTCGCGTGATGCACATGAGGAGACACCTGCGGCCGGTGACGACATCGTGATTTCCACCCGCGAAGGACGCATTCGCGGGCGCGGGCCGAATCAGTCACATTACCTGCGCAACATCGCCAGCCATGACCTGACTTTCGGCATCGGGCCGGCGGGGACCGGCAAGACCTATCTCGCGGTGGCAAGCGCGGTTGCCGCGCTTGATCGTGACCAGGTGCGTCGTCTGGTGCTGGTGCGCCCGGCTGTGGAGGCCGGTGAACGGCTCGGTTTCCTGCCGGGCAACATGACGGAAAAGGTGGATCCCTATCTGCGTCCGATCTATGACGCCCTGTACGACATGCTGGGATTCGAGCGGGTTGCACGCATGCAGGAACACGGCGTGATCGAGGTGGCGCCGCTGGCCTTCATGCGCGGCCGCACCCTGAACGAGGCGTTCGTGATCCTGGACGAGGCGCAGAACACCACGATCGAGCAGATGAAGATGTTCCTGACCCGCATCGGGTTCGGCTCGCGTACAGTGGTGACCGGCGACATCACGCAGGTGGACATTCCCAGGCCGCAGCGCTCGGGCCTGCGCGACGCCGTCGAGCTGCTGCGCGGCATGGAGGGCGTCAGCTTCACGTTCTTTACCGCTGCGGACGTGGTGCGACACCCGCTCGTGCAACGCATCGTCGGCGCCTATGAGCGGCGCGACGATGACGGCAATGGAAAAGACGGATGAGCCGTATCCGGGTGGTGTTGCAGAAAGCCACGCAAACACGGGCTGTGCCGAGCCGCGCGCAGTTCGCGGATTGGGCCGGCGCGGCACTCGCGGGACGGCGCGAGGCCGCCGAGTTGGTGATTCGCATCGTGGATGAGGCGGAGGCGCGCCAGCTCAACCACACCTGGCGGCACAAGGATTACGCGACCAATGTGCTGTCTTTTCCGGCGGCGCTGCCGGCGTGGGTGCCGACGCCGCTGCTCGGCGATCTGGTGTTGTGCGCGCCGGTGGTGCTGCGTGAAGCAGCCGAGCAGGGCAAGCCGGCAGAAGCGCACTGGGCGCATCTGGTGGTGCACGGGAGCCTGCACCTGCTGGGCTTCGATCACGAGAACAGCACCGAGGCGGAAGCTATGGAATCCGTGGAAATCGCCATTCTTGCCGGACTCGGCTTTCCGGACCCCTACCGCCCGGCCTGAATGGATTTCCACCTGCCGCAGTAACCGATAAACTGGCGGCCTGTTTTGCGGCACTGCCCCGGATTTCATGGATAACGACCCTTCCTCCCACGGCAACGGCTCCGGCCTGCGTACCTGGTTCGAGCATTTGCGGCAGGCGCTGGCCGGCGAGCCGCGCGACCGCGAGGAGCTGCTGGAACTGCTGCGCGATGCGCAGGGCCGCAATCTGTTCGACGCCGACGCCCAGGCCATGATCGAGGGCGTGTTGCAGGTCGCGGATATGCAGGCGCGCGACATCATGATTCCGCGCGCGCAGATGGTGGTGCTGGAGAAGGACCATGCCCTGCGCGATGTGACCGGGGTGGTGGTGGAATCCGGGCATTCACGCTTTCCGGTGGTGGGCGACAGCCGTGACGAGATCATCGGCATCGTGCTGGCCAAGGACCTGCTCGCGCACTATGTCAGTACGCCCGAGCAGCCGTTCAACATCCGCGAATACCTGCGACCGGTCCCTTACGTCCCGGAGAGCATGCGGCTCAATGTACTGCTCAAGAATTTCCGTGCCAGCCGCAATCACATGGCGATTGTCGCGGACGAATACGGCGGCGTGGCGGGCCTGATCACCATCGAGGACGTGCTGGAGCAGATCGTCGGGGAGAT
>DASSRV010000038.1:0-3571 GCA_035701605.1 Gammaproteobacteria bacterium | reverse complement strand
GCACGCGGTTTTCGAGCAACTGGTGGCGGCACGTTGCGTCGGCCAGCCGCTCGCCTACCTCACCGGCATGCGCGAATTCTGGTCACTGCCCCTGAAACTCACGCGCGACACGCTGGTGCCGCGCCCGGAAACCGAGCTGCTGGTGCAGGCGGCGCTGACATGCGTTCCTGCGGATGCGGCCTGGCGGCTCGCGGACCTCGGCACCGGCAGCGGCGCCATTGCGCTGGCACTGGCCAGCGAGCGCCTGCTGTGTCGCGTCACCGCGACCGATGCCAGTACTCGCGCCCTGGATGTGGCGCGCGAGAATGCGGCGCGACTCGGCCTCGGCAATGTGGAATTCCGTCGGGGCGACTGGTATGCAGCGCTGCCCGCAACGCGTTACCACCTGATTGCCTCGAACCCGCCCTACGTGCGCGCCGCGGACCCGCATCTGCAACAAGGCGACCTGAGGTTCGAGCCCTGGCGTGCGCTCGCCGGCGGCGCGGACGGCATGCAGGCACTGCGCCAAATTATCGCCGGCGCACCCGCGTGGCTCGTGGCCGGCGGCTGGCTGCTGCTGGAACACGGCTTTGATCAGGCCGAAGCGGTACGCGAGCTGTTGGCCGCGCAGGGTTTCTCGGAAATCTCCTCGCGGCAGGATCTGTCCGGTCACGTGCGTGTCACGCTTGGCCAGTTGTCCCGCTGAACCTCAACCTCCACATCAACCTCAGGGGAGTCCACCATGATTCTGATGACCACCAGCCTGGGCGAAATCGAAATCGAGCTGTTCGCCGACAAGGCGCCCGTCACGGTCGAGAATTTCCTCGCCTACGTGGACGCCGGCTTCTACGACGGCACGATTTTCCATCGCGTGATTGCCGATTTCATGGTGCAGTGTGGCGGCTTCACGCCGGACATGGTGCAGAAGAAAGGTCGCGCGCCAATCAGGAACGAAGCCGACAACGGCTTGTCCAACGAACCCTACACACTGGCGATGGCGCGCACATCCGACATCCACAGCGCCACCAGCCAGTTCTTCATCAATCTGGCCGACAACACCTTCCTGGATCACGGCAAGCGCGATTTCGGGTATGCGGTATTCGGCAAGGTCAGCAAAGGCAGCGAGGTCGTGGACAGGATCGCGGAAGTGCGTACCGCGAATCGCGGCGGCCACGGTGACGTGCCGGTGGATGCCGTCGTGATCCAGTCAATCAAGCGCGTTGATGCCTGAGATAGCCGCACACCGGCCGCATCACGGCGCGCTGCGTGGCTCCGTCTAGCCGGTGACGGCCGGGAACAGCACCCGCAGGCCGCCGGCGATGAATTCCACGCCGATGGCGACCATGATGAGACCCATGAGACGGGTCACGATGTTGATGCCGGTGCGGCTCAGGGCGCGCGAAATCAGTGGCGCCAGCCGGAACGCCGCCCACACGATGCCGGCGATGAAGACGATGCCGATGACCAGCACCACATAACGGCCGAACAGCGCCGGTTTGTGTCCGTACAGGATCACGGTGCTGATGGCGCCGGGCCCGGCGGTCAGCGGTACGCCCAGCGGCACCACCGCCACCTGTTCCTTTTCCTGGGTTTCCTGCGCTTCCTCTTCGGTCTGGCGCGTGGGGCCGACCTTGGCCTGCAACATGGACAGCGAATTGAGCAGGATCAGGATGCCGCCGCCGACCTGGAACGACGCCACGCTGATACCGAAGAAGCGCAGAATCAGCTCGCCGGCCAGAAGCGACACGATCAACACCACCGCCACCGTGACCGCGGCATTGAACGCGGTGCGGTTGCGCTCCGCGGCGGTCTGGTTCTGGGTCAGGTTGATGAAGATCGGGATGACCCCGATGGGGTTCAGGATCGCGACCAGCCCGGCGAAGAATTTCAGGTATTCGGCCCAAGCGCCCATTTGAGTGACACGTCCCGCCCGCAGCCCGCAGAAACCGCATCATCGGCATTTGCCCGCGCAAGCGCAAGAGGTGCACGGTAAACTAGGCGACATGCAAACCGGACACGCATCCACACCGACATCCGACTCCGACGCGCTGCGTTACAGCCGTCACCTGGCGCTGCCAGATTTTGGCGCCGCCGGGCAGGCGCGGCTTGCCGCGGCGCGCGTGCTGATTGTCGGCCTGGGCGGGCTGGGTTCACCCGCCGCGCTGTATCTTGCCGCGGCCGGCACCGGCACGCTGCTGCTCAATGACTTCGAGCGCGTGGACCTGTCCAACCTGCAACGCCAGTTGCTGCATGCGAACGCCGACGTCGGGCGCAATAAAACCGATTCCGCCCGTGACACGCTCACCGCGCTCAACCCGGAATGTCGCATCGAATGCCTGGATCGGCGGCTGGGCACCGCCGAGCTTGAAGCCGTTGTCGCCGGCGTGAACGTGGTACTGGATGGCAGCGACAATTTCGGCACGCGCTTCGCTGTCAATGCTGCCTGTGTGCGGGCCGGCACACCGCTGGTGTCCGGTGCCGCCATCCGCTACAGCGGTCAGCTCGCCGCGTTCATGCCGCGCGATGCCGCCAGCCCCTGCTATGCCTGCCTGTACCCGGAGGGCAACGAGGAACTGGAGAACTGCCAGTCCAACGGCGTACTCGCGCCGCTCACCGGCGTCATCGGCAGCATGATGGCGGTGGAAGCCATCAAACTGATAACCGGCGTCGGCAACACGCTCTGCGGCCGCTTGCTGCAATACGATGCGCGCGACGCCACGCTGCGCGTGACCCGCCTGCAACGCGATCCGGATTGTGTCGTATGCCGGAACCGATGATGCCCTCCGCCACCGCGCGCTTGCAAACCTATCTGCATGAGTCCATCCCGCTGGTGCGCCACATGCAGATCGTGGTGGATACCTATGATGAACACGGCTTGAGTCTGAGCGCACCGCTGGCCGCCAACATCAATCACAAATCAACGGCCTTCGGCGGCAGCCTCGCCGCGCTCGCGACATTGTCGTGCTGGGGCCTGCTGTGGCTGCTGCTGGAGCCGCAGGCCGACACGCATCTGGTGGTCAGGGAATCGCACATGCACTACCTGCATCCGGTCACCGATACACTGGTGGCCGTCTGTCCGCAGCCCGCCGACACGGCACGTCAGCGTTTTCTCGACACCCTGCGACGACGCGGCAAGGCGCGGCTGGAACTGGAGGCGCATATCCTCCAGCAACAGACCGTGTGCGCAAAATTCAGCGGCCAGTTCGTGGCCTACCGCGATGCCGCAGACTGAGCGCACGGAATCCGCACTGATCCTGCCGCGGCCGCTGGTCAACCAGTTGCTGCGCGCGGCGCAAGCCGCGCCCGCCGGCCTGCACTGGGGACTGGTAACGATGCGCGGCAGCACGCCCATGTACTGTCGCCCGTTGTCGCAACTGGATGCGACGGTAATCACCGCAGCGCGGGAAGACCTGGCGCGGCAGGGAGAAAATCCCTTCGCGCTGTATTGCCTCAGCCAGAACCAGAACGATCCGCCGGACGTCGCCGGCCCGGAAACCCTTGCCGCCATTTCCCTGCCTTACCTGCTGCACGTCTGTCTCGGCACCCGGGGCGTGTTGCAACTGCGTGCGTGGCGGCTTGCGTCATCATCCGT
>DASSRV010000037.1:0-2561 GCA_035701605.1 Gammaproteobacteria bacterium | reverse complement strand
CGGCCGACCGCGTCGATCTCGTCGATGAAGATGATGCAGGGGCTCGCCTGCTTGGCCAGCTCGAACAGGTCGCGCACCCGCGAGGCGCCGACGCCGACGAACATCTCGACGAAGTCGGAACCCGAGATCGTGAAGAACGGGACGCCGGCCTCACCGGCGACCGCGCGGGCCAGCAGCGTCGTACCGGTGCCGGGCGGGCCGTAGAGCAGCACGCCCTTGGGGATCTTGCGCACGTGCACGCGCAGGATCTCCTCGCGGCCCCGCACGTCGGGGCGGCCCACCACCACCTGCCGGTCGAAGCGGCCCGGCCGCAGCAGCGCCGGGTCCAGCACGTCGGGGCGGTTGGTGGCGGCGATGATGATGACGCCTTCGCTGCCCTCGAAGCCGTCCATTTCCACCAGCAACTGGTTGAGCGTCTGCTCGCGCTCGTCGTGACCGCCGCCGAGTCCCGCGCCGCGGTGGCGACCCACCGCGTCAATTTCATCTATGAAAATGATGCAGGGCGCGTGCTTCTTGGCCTGCTCGAACATGTCGCGCACGCGCGATGCGCCGACACCGACGAACATCTCGACGAAATCGGAGCCGGAGATGCTGAAGAACGGCACCTTGGCTTCGCCGGCGATGGCTTTCGCCAGCAGCGTCTTGCCGGTGCCGGGCGAGCCCACCATCAGCACGCCGCGCGGAATGCGCCCGCCGAGCTTCTGGAACTTGCCGGGATCGCGCAGGAATTCCACCAGCTCGGCCACTTCTTCCTTGGCTTCCTCGACGCCGGCGACGTCGCTGAACGTGACCTTGACCTGATCCTCGCCCAGCATGCGGGCCTTGCTCTTGCCGAACGACATCGCGCCGCGGCCACCGGTGCCGCCCTGCATCTGACGCATGATGTAGAACCAGAACACCACCAGGAGCACGATGGGACCGAACGAGAACAGCGCCTGCCAGATCCAGGACGGCTGCTCCGGCGGCTTGGCCTCGATCTTGACGCTGGTATCGCTCTTGCGCAGCTCGGTCACCAGCGGATTGAAATCCGTGACCGGGCTGTAGGTCGCGAAATCCGCGCCGTTGATGCAGCAGCCGCTCAGGCTGCGGCCGTCGAATTTGACGTTCTTGACGCCGCCGTTTTCCACCGCGGTCAGGAACTCGGAATACGCGACATGCTGCGTCTTGGAACTGCTGGACGTGAAGGTGTTGAACACCAGCAGCAGCACCACCGCGATCAGCAGCCAGATGAACAGGGTTTTGACGATATCGTTCAAGCGTTGAGTCCTCGGCGGCCGGGCCGTTCGGGGCGCGCGACCACGTGATTTCAGTGCCTACTATACCCGTTGCGCCGCGTCGCTTCAGGCCCGGAAGCGGCGTGCCAGCAGATACACCTCGCGGCTGCGCGCCCGGGAAGCCGCCGGTTTGCGTGTCACCACCGACGCAAATCCGCCGCGCAATGCCTTCAGGAACGCCGGAAAGCCGGCGCCCTGGAACACCTTGACCAGGAAGTCGCCTTCCGGACGCAGTACCCGCTGTGCAAAATCCAGTGCCAGTTCCGCCAGGTACATGGCACGCGGCTGGTCTATGGCCTCGTCCCCACTGATATTGGGGGCCATATCGGACAAAACAAGGTCGGCCGCCCGGCCGCCAAGCCGTGCCAGCAGGGCCTCGAACACCGGCGCCTCGGTGAAATCACCCTGCACGAACTCGACGCCCGGCACCGCTTCCATGGGCAGGATGTCGGTGGCGAGCAGCGTGCCCCGGCCCTTCATCAGGCGCGCCGCATACTGGCTCCAGCCACCCGGCGCGGCGCCCAGATCCACCACCCTCAGCCCCGGTCGCAGCAGGTGGTCGCGGACCTGGATTTCCTCCAGCTTGAACACCGCCCGCGAACGCCAGCCTTCGGCCTGCGCACGCTTCACGTACTCGTCGGAAAAATGTTCCGCGAGCCAGCGCGCGCTGCTTTTGGTGCGTCGGGGCATGTCCGATATCCGAAACTGGTGAACACTCCACCGCCTAAAGGCGGTGGCTTCAGAGTACGGCTCAAAGCCGGATCAATCGGCCATTCGGCCGATTACACCACATGAAAGTCATCATCCGGCTCCGGCGGCGTCTGTTCCTCTATGTACCGCCTCCACACTTCATCTGTCACATTCCCGCTCGTGCAGACCCAGTAGCCCCGTGCCCATAAATGCTGGCCCCAATACCGCTTCCTGAGCGCCCCGAACTCCGATAACAACTTATGCGAACTCTTGCCCTTCAGGTACTGTACCGCTCGGGACACCGATAGCTGCGGCGGTATCCCTATCAGCATATGTACGTGATCACGGTTCACCGACCCCGCATAGATCCGCATCTCCTTACTCCGCGCAATCTCCCTCAGCAACTCTCGACATCTCAGCCCCACATCTCCATCCAGCACTTGATACCGGTACTTCGTCGTCCACACCAGGTGGTATTTGCAATCCCACACCGTATGACTTCCGCGCTTGTAGTCTTCCATCTCCTCAGCTTATCCCAACTACCTATCCTTCGCCTAAAGGCGAGGGATTTACCGATCCCCTATCCGAGACTTTAAA
>DASSRV010000036.1:0-9463 GCA_035701605.1 Gammaproteobacteria bacterium | reverse complement strand
GCCGCGCATCATCACTTCATGGTTGCCGCGACGCGAACCGTAGGAGTTGAAATCCTTCGGTTCCACGCCGTGCTGCATGAGATATTTGCCCGCCGGTCCGTCTTTCTTGATGTTGCCGGCCGGCGAGATGTGATCGGTGGTGACGGAATCGCCCAACAACGCCAGTACCCGCGCGCCGTGGATGTCGCCCACTTTCTCCGGCTGTTTGCCCATGCCTTCGAAGTAGGGCGGGTTGCGCACGTAGGTGGATTCTTCATCCCACTGGTAGATTTCACCTTCCGCGACCTTGAGGCCGTTCCAGTTGCGGTCGCCCTCGAACACCTCGCCGTACACCTTGTTGAACATGCCTGAATCTATGTTGTCGACGATGAGATCCGAGATTTCCTTCTGGCTCGGCCAGATGTCCCTGAGATAGACCGGTTTGCCGTCCTGATCCTCACCCAGCGCATCGTGTTGCAGGTCAATGTGCAGGGTGCCGGCCAGCGCGTAGGCTACCACCAGCGGCGGCGAGGCCAGGAAATTCATTTTCACTTCCGGGTGAATGCGGCCTTCGAAGTTGCGGTTGCCGGACAGTACCGCGCTCGCGATCAGGTCGCCTTCGCGGATACCCTGACTGATTTCCGGACGCAAGGGGCCGGAATTGCCGATGCAGGTGGTGCAGCCGTAACCGACCAGACTGAAGCCGAGCGCATCGAGATCGTCCTGCAGACCGGATTTTCTGAGGTAATCGGTCACCACTTTCGAGCCCGGCGCGAGACTGGTCTTGACCCATGGCTTGGGCTTGAGTCCCTTCGCGCGCGCGCGCCGCGCCAGCAGGCCGGCGCCCAGCATCACTTCGGGGTTCGAGGTGTTGGTGCAACTGGTGATGGCCGCGATCACCGCATCGCCGTCACGCAGCTTGAAGCTGGCGCCGTCCATGTTCACGCTGGCCACGCCGGGCGTGGCGATGACGGTTTTCTTCGCCGCAAGCGCGCCGCCTTCGTCCTCGAAGCGGGCTTCGTCGCTGATGCGCTGCGCGCGTTCCGCGGCGCCTTTAGCGATGTGCTTGCCGAGGGTTTCCTTGGCGGCCTTGATCGGAATGCGGTCCTGCGGCCGTTTCGGTCCGGCAATGCTGGGCTCGATCTTCGACAGGTCCAGTTCCAGCACGTCGCTGTATTCGGCCGGCTCGTCACCGGCCTCGTGCCACAGGCCCTGTGCACGGGCATAGCTTTCCACCAGCTTGATGTGCGCCTCGCTGCGTCCGGACAGCCGCAGGTAATTGAGGGTTTCCGCGTCAATCGGGAAGATCGCGCAGGTGGAGCCGAATTCCGGCGACATGTTGCCGAGCGTGGCGCGGTTGGCAAGCGGCAGGTTCGGTACGCCCGGACCGAAATATTCCACAAACTTGCCGACCACGCCTTTCTTGCGCAGCAACTCGGTCACGGTCAGCACCAGGTCGGTAGCAGTCGCGCCTTCCGGCAGCGCGCCCGACAGGCGCACGCCGATCACCTGTGGAATCAGCATGGTGGAAGGCTGCCCGAGCATGGCGGCTTCGGCCTCGATGCCGCCCACGCCCCAGCCGAGGACGCCGAGACCGTTGACCATGGTGGTGTGGGAATCGGTGCCGACCAGCGTGTCGGGGTAGGCCTGCAACACGCCGTTCACTTCGCGCTCGAACACCACGCGCGACAGGTATTCCAGGTTCACCTGATGGCAGATGCCGGTGTCCGGCGGCACCACCTTGAAGTCCTGGAAGGATTTCTGGCCCCATTTCAGGAACGAGTAGCGCTCCTTGTTGCGCTCGAACTCCATTTCCCCGTTCTTCGCCAGCGCATCGGGACGGGCGTAGAAATCCACCTGCACGGAATGGTCAATGACCAGCTCCGCGGGGGACAGCGGGTTGATTTTCTTCGGATCGCCGCCGAGCTGTTTCATGGCATCGCGCATCGCGGCCAGATCCACCACTGCCGGCACGCCGGTGAAATCCTGCATCAGTACGCGCGCCGGCGTGAACGCGATTTCCTTGTCGGGCTCGGCCGTGGGCTGCCAGTTTGCCAGGGCCTCGATATCGCCGGCGGTAACCGACACACCGTCTTCGAGGCGCAGCAGGCTTTCCAGCAGGACCTTGAGCGAATAGGGCAGGCGCGAAACCTTGTACTTCTTTTCCAGCGCGTCCAACCTGAAAATTTCGTAGTGCTTTCCGGCCACGTCCAGGGTGGCGCGGGACTTGAAGCTGTCTTTCATGACGACTCCGCAAGGCGATGGGGATGAGAAACTCGCCGCGGCAACCCGAACGGGCAGCCCGGTAACGGAAAAAGTGCGCCTATTATAAGGTATCGGCCGCGCTCAGGCGTAGTGGCCGGTTTTGCGTAACAGGCGCTGCGTTTCCCTGAGCAGACTGGCGCGCATGAACAGCAGCGCCCAGCGCGAGCCGCCGCACTGGTGCCACAGCACCGCCGCACGCAAACCCGCCAGCAGCAGACTGCGCACCAGGTTGATGATACGCGGATTCTGCAACTGCGCGGCGTCGCCGGTCACCATGATGCGCGGCTGGATGGTGCCGGCCGTGTGCAGGTAGGTGTCGGCCAGGCCGGCGAGGACGTTGCTGTGGGTGGTGCCGAAGTGTCGGATCTGTTCGCGGGCGCGATCAATGCCGCTCGTCAGCAGTCCGGTAAGCCGCTGCCGGCGCATGAGCTTGCCCTGCAATTGCATCAGTCCCAGCGCATAGCGCAGCACCGGGAGGTCGGCGGGGTCGTTGTCGGTGCCGAGCAGGGCGGCGAGCCGGCGCAGACCGCAGCCCAGTTCGCCGATACCGCCGAATACATCCGGCACGTCGGTCGCCTCGGTCTTGATGAGGCTGGCAAGCGTCGAGGCCACGAAGCGCTCGTCCGGCCGGCCGGCCGTGGCCACTTCGTTGACCAGGGTCGCAGCCTGCACCACGCCGGCCAGCGCCAGCACCCGGTCTTCCAGGCTGCGGCTCATGCGCGCCGCCTCGCGGACTCGAGCCCTTGTGGCGCGTTCGATGCCTCACGGATCACGCCACCGCCGAGACATTCCTCCTGCCGGTAGAACACCACGTATTGCCCCGGCGTCATGGCGCGCTGCGGCGTGTCGAATTGCGCTTCGCAATCGCCGTCCGCAGCAATGCTGACGCGACAAGGCTGATCGGCCTGACGGTAGCGGCACTTTGCGGTGCATTCGAATTGCGATGCGGGCGGCTGGCCGGCAATCCAGTGCAGGCGCGTGGCGCTGAGCCGGTCGTGCAACAGCGCGGGATGATCGTGGCCCTGCACCACGATCAGCACGTTGTGTTCCAGAACCTTGCTTGCCACATACCAGGGCGAATCGTCGGCATCGCGCCGGCCGCCGATGCCGAGCCCCTGACGCTGTCCCAGCGTGTAGTACATGAGACCCTGATGCACGCCCAGCCGTCGGCCATCCGGATCGCGGATTTCGCCGGGCCGTGCCGGCAGATAGCGGCCGAGGAATTCCGCAAAGCGGCGTTCGCCGATGAAGCAGATGCCGGTGCTGTCCTGTTTGTCGTGATTCGAGAAGCCGGCATCGCGCGCCAGCGCACGCACTTCGGACTTCACGCGTTCACCGAGCGGGAACAGACTTTGCGCCAGCGCCGCGCGCGGCACGGCATGCAGGAAGTAGCTCTGGTCCTTGCCGGTGTCGCGCGCCTTCAGGAGGCGCACACCGTCCGCCCCCGTCGTCACGCGTGCGTAATGGCCGGTGGCGATGCGGTCCGCGCCGAGACGCAGCGCGTGTTCAAGGAAGGCATTGAACTTGATTTCGCTGTTGCACAGCACGTCCGGGTTGGGGGTACGGCCGGCGGCGTATTCATCAAGAAAATGGCTGAATACGCGCTCGCGGTATTCGGCGGCGAAATTCACCTTGTGCAGCGGGATGCCGAGCGTATCGCAGATCTGGCGTGCATCCTGGAAATCCTGCGCCGCAGTGCAGTAGGTCTCGTCCTCGCCGTCTTCCCAGTTGTCCATGAACAGTCCTTCGACCGCGTGACCCTGTTGCTGGAGCAACAGGGCGGCCACGGCGGAATCCACGCCGCCCGACAGACCGACAATGACACGCATTGGCTGCTTCATGGCGCCATTTTACGGCATGTGCCGGAACGCGCAGCTCAGATTTCGGTGAAACCCGCGGGGAATTGCGGGAAGGCGGTCAGCAGTTGCAGGGGATAGCGGTGGCCGGCCAGGTAATCGTCTATGCAGCGCAGCACCATGGGGCTGCGCAAGCTGTGTGCGCCGTTGTCGAGTTCCGCGCGCGTCAGCCAGCGCGGCCCCACCACGCCGCGGTCCAGCGGCCAGTCGGGGTGATGCTTGAGGCAGCGGCCGAAGAACGTGACGCGCAGAAAGGTGCTGTCGAGCTGCGGGTTGCGCCACAGATAGATACCGGTGAGGTATTCCGGCTCGAATTCCCAGCCGGTCTCTTCCAGGGTTTCGCGCCGCACCGCGTCCTGGAAACTTTCCGCCTCCTCGAGATGGCCGGCCGGATTGTTGATGACCAGCTCGCCGCGCACGCGTTCCTCGACCACCAGAAAGCGATCGTCCTGATGCGCGACGGCAGCGACGGTGACATGCGGCTTCCAGACCATGCGCCACTTTAGCGCGCCGTGACGCCGCGTCAAAGTCCCAGGCGACGGAATTCCTGCTCCGGTTCGGCCAGCGACCAGATTTCGGCGAACTGCTTGAGCAGCTTGCGGGCTTCGAGGCCGTTGGCGGTGTCGGCGGAGCCTTCGTAGCGGCTTGCCAGCGGCCGGTACATGAACCCGGTTTCATCCACCACCAGAAAGCTTTCCGGCAGTCTCGCGTGCTCCGGGCCGGGGCGCCGGAATTCCATGAAGCTCGGCAGTCGCCGTGCCAGCTCCACCAGCCGGTGGCCGTCGCGGATGGCGGGGCCCGGGTCCACCACCACGACGCGAATGTGCGTGAAGCGGCTGCGCAGGGCCAGGCGTTGCAGACTGGTGGCGAATTCCACGCTGCCGTAAATCGCGGGCTCAAGGTCGCGTGTGAACAGCGCCAGACTCCGGCGCATGGTCTTGAGCAGATCGAGCGAGGCGGCGCGACAGTCGTCCGCACTGGCCAGGTCCCGTCGGGTTGAAGTGTCTTCGCTCATGTCGCGCGTGTCGGGTTGCGGTGCGGTATCCCGCTTCCTTGCAAGTCGCGCCGGGTTCAGGGAAGCGCCGACTTGATTCAGGGCTTCCGCGGTATATCCCTGTATCGCACGCGAATCAGGCATGCAAGTGCCTGATCCGGCGCAGGCACGTCCGGGCGTTCACCGGGCTTGCCGAACCTGAAACTTCCAGGGTGGAATTTCAGGCTATTTCAGGACTTCCTGAGGCTTCGTACCGTACCCGAATTGTAGAGCGAGGTGAAGAGTGCAAGCGCGCTTGGGTTGCGCGCAAAACGCACGAGCTCCGTACCGGGATAGTCGCGCTCGTGGCACAGCCATTGCGCCAGCGGTGCAAGCGAACGAGGCAGATTATGACAATGGCCGTTCGCGAACAGATGCAGACCGGGACGCGCAGGCATCCAGCACAAGAGCGCAGCGGGATCGCGTCGCAGGCCCGCCGACAGACGCGTCTTCATGGCCGCAGGCGTGAGCGGGCGGCGCGGTGCGACGGGACGCAACCAGGGTTTCGGCTCGGTGATGAAACAGCCAAACCAGCGGTTCAGGGTGTCGTTGTCCGTGCGCAGGTGCGCGGTGAGGCGACGCCGGATCTCGCGCAGGCTGCGCTCCGCAATCCGGCCGGGGTCGGCGCTGCTGTCGCGCAGGCCCGGATCGGCATAACGTGCCTCGCGATCCGTTGCGCCGATCAGCAGGCCGGCAAAATCGGCGAGCATTTCGCTGTCCGACGGCGTGCGGAAACCGATGGAGAAGGTCATGCAATCGCCGACCGCGATGCCGTCGTGCGCGACACCGGGCGGCAGGTACAGCATGTCGCCCGGCGCAAGCAGCCATTCCTGTTCGGCACGGAAGTCCCGTACCTGTTTCAGTTCCAGCCCCGGCTGCACCAGGCTCGCGTGCAGCTGGCGGCTGATGGCCCAGCGCCGGAAACCCTGTACTTGCAGCAGGAATACGTCATAGGCATCCACGTGCGGACCGACACCACCGCCGTCGGTGGCGTAACTGACCATGACATCGTCAACGCGCCAGTTGGGTACGAAGCGGAATGCATCCAGCAGCCGCGCCAGCGCCGGCACGTACTTGTCCACGTCCTGCACCAGCAGCGTCCAGCCATGCGCGGGCAGGCGGGTGAAATCGTGTTCCACGAACGGCGCATGGCGTACCGACCAGCCGGGTTTGCGCGCAATCCTCCGGACCAGGCGCGCTTCGACGCCGGCTTCGCAGGCGAGGCCGGCCAGCTCTTCGGCGCTGATGGGCGAAACCGGGTCGGGCAAGGCGCCGCGGATCAGGCAGGCACTTTTTTGCCAATGTCGTTCGAGGAAAACGCGCGGTGTAAGTCCACCCAGCAGCGCGGTGGCGGACATGTTCAGATGCCGTGTGCGAGCCGGGCGGCGAAGCCGATGTAATCCGCGGGCGTCATGGCCATGAGCCGTGCCTTGGCATCGTTGGGAATGTCGAGATCGCGGATGAAGTCGCGCAGCGTGTCCTGATCCATGCGCCGGCCGCGCGTCAGCGCCTTGAGTTTTTCGTAAGGCTGCTCGACGCCGTAACGCCGCATCACGGTCTGGATCGCTTCCGCCAGCACTTCCCAGTTGGCATCGAGGTCCGCCGCCATGCGCTCGGTATCCGCTTCCAGTTTGCTCAGGCCCTTGAGAAATGCCTCATACGCCAGCACGCCGTGACCGATACCGACGCCGATATTGCGCAGCACCGTGGAATCGGTGAGATCGCGCTGCCAGCGCGACACCGGTAGTTTGGCGCTGAAGTGATGCAGCAGCGCATTGGCGAGTCCGAGGTTGCCTTCCGCATTCTCGAAATCAATCGGGTTGATCTTGTGCGGCATGGTCGAGGAACCGACTTCGCCGGCAATCAGTTTCTGCTTGAAATAACCCAGCGCGATGTAGCCCCAGATGTCTCGACACAGGTCCAGCAGTACGGTGTTGAAGCGTGCCAGCGCGTCGAAGTATTCGGCCATGTAGTCGTGCGGTTCGATCTGGATGGTGTACGGGTTCCATTCCAGTCCCAGGGCACGCACGAAGGTTTCCGCCAGCGCCGGCCAGTCCAGGTCCGGATAGGCGGCGAGGTGCGCGTTGTAATTTCCCACCGCACCGTTGATCTTGCCGAGGATGGCGACCGTCGCCAGTTGCTCGCGCTGCCGCCGCAGGCGGAACACGGCATTGGCCAGTTCCTTGCCCAGGGTGGTGGGCGAGGCCGGCTGGCCGTGGGTGCGCGACAGCATGGGCACGTCGGCGTAGCGGTGGGCGAGGCCACGCATCCGTTCCGCAATGCGATCCATCATGCCGAGCAACTGCGTGTCGCGCGCTTCCAGCAGCATCAGCGCGTAGGACAGGTTGTTGATGTCTTCCGAGGTGCAGGCGAAGTGCAGGAATTCGCTGACCGGCGCCAGCTCGGCGTCGTTCGCCACCTGCTCCTTCAGGTAGTACTCGATGGCCTTGACGTCGTGATTGGTGGTGGTTTCGATCTCCTTCACGCGCTGCGCGCCGGCCAGATCGAAATTGTCCACGATAGCGTCGAGGCGCTGGCGTGCGCCCGCGCTCAGGGCCGGCACTTCCGGCACGCCGTCGCTGTCGGCCAGTGCCTGCAACCAGCGCACTTCCACCCGCACGCGCTGACGCATCAGGCCGTATTCGCCGAACAGGGCGCGCAGGCCATCGGCCTTTGCGGCATAGCGGCCGTCGAGCGGGGACAGAGCGGTCAGGGCGGATGATTCCATGGGGTTCCGTGCAAAGGCTGAGGCGTTTGGCGGATAATACCGGTCTGCACGCGGTCACGCTGTGCAGGCTGGATTTCAAGGCCAATTATACCTTTTAATCATGGTCTTAGCTTCTCATATTGAACCTTTTTCCAGGAGATGGGCATGTCCGAGAAAGCTTTCCGGGTCGAGCACGACAGCATGGGTGAACTGAACGTGCCGGCGGATGCCCTGTGGGGCGCGCAGACCCAGCGCGCGGTGCAGAATTTCCCGATCAGCGGCCTGCCCATGCCGCGCGCGTTCATCCGCGCGCTGGGGCTCATCAAGGCCTCGGCCGCGTGTGTCAACCGGGAACTGGGCCTGCTGGACGCCACGCGCGCCAGGGCCATCGAGACCGCCGCGCTGGAGGTGGCGGAGGGCCGTCACGACCGGCAGTTCCCGATTGATGTGTTCCAGACCGGCTCCGGCACCAGCACCAACATGAACGCGAACGAGGTCATCGCGCACCTGGCCTCGGCGCAGGTGCCGGACGGCGTGCACCCCAACGACCACGTCAACATGGGGCAGAGCAGCAACGACACTATCCCCACTGCGATCCACGTGTCGGCGGCGCTGGAAGTGGATGAAAAGCTGCTGCCCGGGCTGCGTCACCTGGCCGAAGTCATCGAAGCCAGGGCGCAACAAACCCACAACGTCATCAAGACCGGCCGCACCCATCTCATGGATGCGATGCCGGTCAGTCTGGGGCAGGAGTTGTCCGGCTGGGCCTGCCAGATCCGGCACGGCATCGCGCGCATCGAGGCCGTGCTGCCGCGACTGCATGCGCTGGCGCAGGGCGGTACCGCGGTGGGCACCGGCATCAACGCGCATCCCGAATTCGGGCGGCGCATCGCCGCGGAACTCGGCCGGCGCAGCGGCCTGGCGTTCCGCACCAGCGAGAGTTATTTCGAATCCCTGAGCACGCAGGATACGGCGGTGGAGCTGTCCGGGCAGATCAAGACCGTGGCCGTCAGCCTGACCAAGATCGCCAACGACCTGCGCTGGATGAACAGCGGCCCGCTCGCGGGGCTGGCGGAAATCGCACTGCCGGCGCTGCAACCCGGTTCCAGCATCATGCCCGGCAAGGTCAACCCCGTGATTCCGGAGGCGACCGTCATGGTGGCGGCGCAGGTCATCGGCAATGACGCCGCCATCACGCTGGGTGGACAGGCCGGCAATTTCCAGCTCAATGTCATGCTGCCGGTGATCGCCTACAACCTGCTGCAAAGCATCGAGTTGCTGGGCAATGTTGCGCCGCTGTTGGCCGACAACGCCATCCGCGGCTTCACGGTCAACGAGTCCCGCTTGCAGCAGGCACTCGACAAGAACCCGATCCTGGTGACGGCGCTCAACAGCGTGATCGGCTACGAGCAGGGCGCCGCCATTGCCAAGCGGGCCTACAAGGAAGGCCGGCCCATCCTGGAGGTTGCCAGGGCCATGACCGATTTATCCGAGGCACGACTCAAGGAGCTGCTCAATCCGGCGGAATTGACCAAGGGCGGTATCAAGGAATAATCTGGAAATATGCTGTATCCCATTGATAAATAATGTAATGGATGATGGGAATTTATCTCTGAGCCGGAT
>DASSRV010000035.1:0-9893 GCA_035701605.1 Gammaproteobacteria bacterium | reverse complement strand
GGCGACGACACCGACGGACACATTGACACCCTGGCGCGCTTCTGCGATGCGGAAACCATCGCCTACCAGAGCTGCGCCGACCGGGATGATCCGCATTACGCCGCGCTCAGGGAAATGGAAACCGAATTGCAGGCGCTGCGCCGCGCCAACGGCGCCGCCTACCGGCTGGTGCCGCTACCCTGGCCCGGCGTGGTGCACGATGCCGGCGGCCGGCGTCTGCCCGCCACCTATGCGAATTTCCTGATCGTCAACGGCGCCGTGCTGGTGCCGACATATAATGACGCGGCGGATGCGGGCGCGCTCAAGGCGCTGGCTGGTGCGTTTCTGGGGCGCAGCATCGTGCCGGTCATGTGCCGCCCGCTGATTCACCAATACGGCAGCCTGCATTGCGTGACCATGCAGTTGCCGAGCGACGTGGTGCCGGACAAGGTCTGAACATGACAGCACACAGGACATTGCAGGTCGGCATCGTGCAGCAGGCATGCGGCGAGGCGCGTGACGCGAACCTCGCGGAAAGCATCCGCGGCATCCGCGAAGCCGCAGGCCGCGGTGCGCAACTGGTGTTGTTGCAGGAACTGCACACCGGCCCGTATTTCTGCCAGACCGAGGACACCCGGGTGTTTGACCGGGCCGAACCCGTTCCGGGTCCGTCCACGCACGAGCTCGGCGCCGTGGCGAAGGAACTGGGGATCGTCATTGTCGCGTCGTTGTTCGAACGTCGCGCACCGGGCCTGTACCACAACACCGCCGCGGTACTGGAATGCGATGGCACGCTGGCCGGCATCTACCGCAAGATGCACATCCCGGATGATCCCGGCTATTACGAAAAATTCTATTTCACGCCCGGCGATCTGGGTTTCGAGCCGATCCCGACCTCGCTCGGCCGGCTCGGCGTGCTGGTGTGCTGGGACCAGTGGTATCCGGAAGCCGCGCGGCTCATGGCGCTGGCCGGTGCGGAACTGCTGCTCTACCCGACCGCCATCGGCTGGACGGACGAAGACGAGGCCGACGAACAGGCGCGCCAGCGCGAGGCCTGGATCACCATCCAGCGCGCGCACGCGGTTGCCAACGGCCTGCCGGTACTGGTTGCAAACCGTGTCGGAACCGAAGCCGATCCCTCGGGCGCCTCGTCCGGCATCCGTTTCTGGGGCTCGAGCTTCGTGTGCGGCCCGCAGGGCGAAGTGCTCGCGCAGGCCGGTATCGAACGGCCCGAACTGCTGGTCACCCGCGTGGATCTCGGACGCTCGGAAACCGTGCGCCGTATCTGGCCGTACCTGCGCGATCGGCGCATCGAGTCCTACGGCGATTTGATGAAACGCTTCCGGGACTGACGCGCGGCGCGCGAACGGTCTCCGGTTTGCAGGTTTTAACCCTTACCCCGCGCGGCGGGGTGGACGCATTTGCAGCACATGAACAACACGACCGCCCCGCTTATCCCGAATCTTCCCCGTACGGATTGCAAAACCGTGCGCTGGGGCAAGCTGTACGGCAGCAGCGTTGCTCTCGCGCTCGCCCATGCCGCGCGTACCAGCGCCGCGCCCATGCTGGTGGTCGCGCCCAGTGCGCGCGAGGCCGAGCAACTGGTCAGCGAACTCGGTTTCTATCTCGGTGCGGATGGTCCGCCGGTGCTGCAATTCCCGGATTGGGAAACGCTGCCTTACGACCTGTTCTCGCCGCATCAGGACATCCTGTCGCAGCGACTTGCAGTCCTGGCGCAGTTGCCGGCGCTCCGGCAGGGCATCGTGGTCACGGCTGCCGCGACGCTGCTGCAACGCCTGCCGCCGCAGGAATACGTACTGGGCAGCAGCCTGCTGCTCAATGTCGGTGAGAAACTCGATCCCGGACACATGCGCCAGCAATTCACTGCTGCCGGCTATGCTTCGGTTTCCCAGGTCATGGAGCACGGCGAATTCGCGGTGCGCGGCGCGCTGCTGGACATTTTCCCGATGGGCAGTCCGACGCCGTTCCGCATTGACCTGTTCGATGACGAAATCGAATCCATCCGCCGCTTCGACCCCGAAACCCAGCTTTCCGGCGACAAGCTGGATGCAATCCGGCTGTTGCCGGCGCGCGAATTCCCGCTGGATGAAACCGGCATCCGCGGCTTTCGTCAGCGCTACCGCGCGCGCTTCGAGGGCGATCCGCAGAAACAGGGCGTGTATCGCGACGTCAGCAACGGCCTCGCGCCCGGCGGCATTGAATATTTCCTGCCGTTGTTCTTCGAGCGTACGGCATCGTTGTTCGAATACCTGCCCACCGGCACGCTGTGCGCCATGCTGCACGATATTTCAGGTGCGCTGGATCAGGCCATGACCGAAATCGTCACCCGACATGAGCAGCGCTGCCATGATCTGGAACGGCCCCTGCTGCGTCCCGAAGAAGCCTGGCATCCGCTGGCCGAAATCCGCCGGGCTCTGGATGCGGCGCAACGCATCGAGATCCGGCAGGCGGAATGGCCGGATGAGACCGCCCGGCACTTTGCCACCGCGGCACCGCCACCACTGCGGGTGGAAACCCGTGCCGAGGAGCCGGTCGCCAGACTGCTGGCATTCCTCTCCGATTTTCCCGGACGGGTGCTGTTTGCGGCGGAATCGGCCGGGCGACGCGAGCACGTGCTGGAGCTCCTGTCACGCCGCGAACTCAGGCCGGTCATCGTGGAAAGCTGGCAGGCTTTTCTCGACAGCGAGGCGCGCATCGCGCTGTGCGTCGCGCCACTCGAACGCGGCCTGCTGTTGCCCGATGCCGGGCTCGCCATCGTCGCGGAAGAACAGCTTTTCGGCCAGCGCGCACGCCAGGCGACGCGGCGCATCAGCCGGCGCGACCCGGCCAGCATCATCCGCGATCTCACCGACCTCGGCATCGGCGCGCCCGTAGTGCACGAGGAACACGGCGTCGGTCGCTACCTCGGCTTGCAGATGCTCGATCTGAGCGGCATCGAAGCGGAGTTCCTCGCGCTCGGTTATGCGGGCGGCGACAAACTCTACGTGCCGGTATCGTCACTGCATCTGGTGACGCGCTATACCGGCAGTCCGCCCGAAACCGCGCCCCTGCACCGGCTGGGTGGAGACCAGTGGCAGAAGGCGCGGCGGCGCGCTGCGGAACAGGTGCGCGACGTGGCCGCAGAATTGCTCGACATCCACGCCCGCCGCGCCGCCCGTCGGGGTCACGCGTTCACGCTCAGGGACAGCGATTACCGGGCCTTCGTCGAAAGTTTCCCGTTCGACGAAACCGAGGACCAGCTCGGTGCCATCAACGGCGTCCTCTCCGACATGACCGACGGCCGGCCCATGGACCGCGTGGTATGCGGCGACGTGGGCTTCGGCAAGACCGAAGTCGCGGTGCGTGCGGCCTTCATCGCCGCGCAAGCCGGCAAGCAGGTGGCCATGCTGGTGCCGACCACACTGCTGGCGCAACAGCATTACCAGACCTTCCGCGACCGTTTCGCGGACTGGCCGATGCGCATCGAGGTGCTGTCGCGTTTCCGCACCGGCAAGCAGCACAACGAAGTGGTGCGCGGTCTCGCCAGCGGCAGCGTGGACATCGTGATCGGCACCCATGCCCTGTTGCGCGATGAACTCGCGTTCAAGGACCTGGGCCTCGTGATCGTGGATGAAGAACACCGCTTCGGGGTGCGCCACAAGGAGCGCCTGAAGAAACTGCGTGCGGAAGTGGACATGCTCACCCTCACCGCGACGCCGATACCGCGCACCCTCAACATGTCGCTGGCCGGTCTGCGCGATCTGTCCATCATCGCCACGCCGCCGGCCGAGCGGCTCGCGGTCAAGACTTTCGTCAGCCAGTGGCAAGACGCGCTGATCCAGGAAGCCTGCCTGCGCGAAATCAAGCGCGGCGGCCAGGTCTATTTCATGCACAACAGCGTGGACACCATCCAGCGTGCGGCCGAAAACATCACCCGGTTGGTGCCCGGCGCGGACGTGCGCATCGCGCACGGCCAGATGCACGAGCGCGAGCTGGAGCAGGTGATGCTGGATTTCTACCATCGCCGTTTCAACGTGCTGGTCTGCACCACCATCATCGAGAGCGGCATTGACGTGCCCACCGCCAATACCATCATCATTGACCGCGCCGATAAGCTCGGACTTGCGCAGTTGCACCAGTTGCGCGGACGCGTGGGCCGCTCGCACCACCGTGCCTACGCCTATCTCATCACGCCACCGCGCAGCCTGCTGACGCCGGATGCCGTCAAACGCCTGGATGCCATCGAATCGCTGGAGGAACTGGGCGCGGGCTTCACGCTCGCGACTCACGATCTCGAGATTCGCGGTGCCGGTGAACTGCTGGGCGAGGAACAGAGCGGCCAGATCCACGAAGTCGGCTTCACGCTCTACACCGAACTCCTGGAGCGCACCGTGCGCGCCCTGAAGGAAGGCCGCAAGCTGGACCTGGATGCGCCGCTCGAACACGGACCCGAAATTGATCTGCACATCCCGGCGCTGTTGCCCGCCGATTACATGCCGGACGTGCACCTGCGCCTCACGCTTTACAAGCGCATCGCCGGCGCGGACGACGCCGCGCAACTGCGCGACTTGCAGGTGGAAATGATTGACCGCTTCGGCCTGCTGCCGGCGCCCGCCAAGACCCTGTTCCGCATCGCGGAGCTGAAACTGAAAGCGGCGCCGCTCGGCGTCCGCAAGATCGAGGCCGGCCCGGCCGGCGGTCGCATCGTGTTCGGCAGCGGCACGCGCGTCGAACCGGCGACCGTCATCCGCATGATCCAGCAGCAACCGAGACAGTACCGGCTCGATGGTCCGGACCGCCTGCGATTCACCCAGGACCTGCCCGATGACGAGCAACGCCTGCTCGCGGTGGAAGCCCTGCTGGACCGGCTCGCGGAACGGGCCGCGGCGGCCTGACGCATGGCGCCGATGTGTCTGCTTGATTTAGTATGACGTCCTGCACGCTGGCAGAACGCCCGATGCCCCTGCACAGGAAAATCCCGTGAGACCGACAAAGCCCATCGTTGCATTCATGCTGGCATTGCTGCTCGGACCCGGTGTCGCATACCCGGCCGGCAATGCACCGGCGGCAAGCGCCGTCAGCCCGAACTGGTACGACATCGAACTGATCGTGTTCCGTTACACCGACCCGCAGGCCGGCGCCATGGAAACCTGGCCGGCGGACCCCGGCGTGCCGGACTGGAATGCGGCCACGCCGCTGCTGGCGGCAGCGGACACCACGACGCCGCTCAAACCCGGCACCGCACCGGCTGCCCCCATTCCGTTCATGCAGAATGACACGTATCAGCTCAATGGCGAATGGAACCGCCTTGAGCATTCGAACGGATACCAGCCGGTGCTGCACGTCGCCTGGAGCGAACCCCTGACGGACCACGCTACGGCACTCGCCGTGCGTATCGGCGTACCGCCTGCCGCGCCGGTGGTCGGCAACAACGCGGGCTTCGCCCTGCCCGCTCCGACACCCGCGACCGCCGCTTCACCCGGCACACCTGCACCCGCTGCGCCGACGCCGGTGTATGGCACCGTGAAATTCAGCCAGTACGCGCCGTACCTGCATCTCGATGTGGACCTGGTGTGTCAGGGGCCGGTGGCGAAACACCTGATGGTGTCGCTGCCGGTCGCGAGCAGTCAGGCCTCGCCGGCGGCGGCGAGCGGTTCCCTGCCCGCACCCGCAAACCAGCCTGCCGACGCGCCGACCATGCAGTGGTACCGCATGACGCAGGACCGCCGCATCGAATCCGGAAGGCTCAATTATTTCGACAATCCGATGTTCGGAGTACTGGTGCTGGTCACGCCGCATCCGTTGCCGACGACACCGGTCAAATAATTCCGGTGCTCACAGCCGTGGCAACAGCGCCGCCAGCAAGGCACGCACCTGCTCCATGCCCTGTCTGAGGTAGCGCTCGATTTCGGCATGGATGTCCTCGCCGCCCTTGCCCGCCGCACGATTCGCCACCACGGCGCAGCAGGCGTAAGCCAGTTTCAACTCGCGCGCCAGCGCCGCCTCCGGCATCCCGGTCATGCCCACCATGTCGCAACCGTCGCGCTCCAGGCGCGCAATTTCGGCAGCGGTTTCCAGGCGCGGACCCTGGGTCGCGGCATAGGTACCGTCGCGCACGAAGCGCAAATCCGCCGCGCCCGCCGACTCGATCAATTGCATGCGCAGCGCGGCATCGTAGGGATGCGTGAAATCCACGTGCGTCACCTGTTTCAGTTCTTCCTCGAAATAGGTGTGCGCCCGTCCCCAGGTGTAATCAATCAACTGGTCGGGAAAGGCGATCGCGCCCGGCGACAGGTCGGCGCGGATGCCGCCCACCGCCGCAATCGCCAGCACGCGCCGGACACCACTGGATTCGAGCGCCCAGAGATTGGCGCGGTAATTCACACGATGCGGCGGGATGGTGTGTGCGTAGCCGTGGCGTGCCAGGAACACCACGTCGCGGCCCGCGAAACGCCCGTAGGTGAGCGGGCCGGAAGGCTCGCCCCAGGGCGTGTACACCATTTCACGGCGCGTGATCTCGAGTCCCTTGAGCGAGGTCAGGCCGGTGCCGCCGATGATGGCCAGATCAGTCATGTGGTATCGCTCCAGTCAGTTTCCGCTGACCGCATAAATCGCGGGCAGGTTGCGCAGATAATTCCTGTAATCGAGGCCGCAGCCGAACACGTAGCGATCCGGCACCGTCAGGCCGACGAAATCCGGTCGCAGCGGAGTGGCGACGCGCTCATGCTGCTTGCGCACCAGCACCGCGGTCCTCACTTCGCGGGCGCCCCGCGCCCGGCAGTCATCCACCAGGCTTGCCAGCGTCACGCCTTCATCAAAAATATCGTCCACCAGCAGCAGCGTGCGATCCTTCAGCGGCATGCGCGGGTGCGCGATCCATTCCAGTTCACCGCCACGGGTTGTGCCGCGATAGCGGCTGACGTGTGCGTAATCCAGTTGCAAGGGGAAATCCAGCCGCGTTGCCAGCCAAGCGCTCAGCAACAGGCCGCCGTTCAAGACACAAATCAGCAGCGGGTTACTGTGTGCCAGTTCGAGTGCGATTCGGCGCGCCATGTCGTCCACCGCGCGTGCCACGCTTTCCGCGTCGTGCAGCAGTTCCGCTTCGTCACGCACGCGCTGGATTTCGCTGAGGTCGGCTTGCGACATGACGGGTGTGCCTCAGGTCAGGGTGAAAACGCCGGACGCATAATAGCCGGTGATTTCACGCTCCGCATCGCGCCATTCCCGGCTGGCGAGCAGGTCCTCGCGCGCGACGGATTCGCGGCCATGCAGCCGCGTCAATCGCCACTGGCTGACCGGGTCGGCGGGCATGTGCAGCGCATCCAGGATTGCCATCACACCGTCGCGATTGTTGCACACCGGCAGCACGTCGCAGCCTGCGGACAGTGCGGCACGCGCACGCGCCGGGTAATCGCCCACGCCCGCCACTCCGCGCATGGACAGATCGTCGCAGAACACCACGCCGCCGAATTCCAATGCACCGCGCAATTCACCCTGAATCCAGCGCCGGGACAGGCTGGCCGGTACTTCATCCACCTGCGGATAGGCCACGTGCGCCATCATCACGGCCGGCAGTTCCATGCGCAGCAGGCGTTGATATGGCTTGAGATCATGGCGCCGGATTTCCTCCAGGCCGCGCGTGTCCACCGGCAGCAGGTGGTGCGAATCGCCCTGCACCGCGCCGTGGCCGGGAAAATGCTTGCCGCAGGCAGCCATGCCGGCGCGCCGCATGCCCAAAAGCCAGGCGCGCGCCAACTCGCTCACTGTCGCCGCGTCCCGGTGCAGGGCTCGATCGCCGATGACACTGCTGGCGCCAGCGTCGAGATCCAGCACCGGCGCAAAACTGAGGTCCACACCCACCGCGCGCAACTCCGCTGCCATCAACCAGGCCATCTGCTCGGTGAAATGCAGTCCGCGTGCGGGGTCCGTGTCGTAGAGCCGGCCACAGGCCCGCGCCGGCGGCAGCGCGGTGAACTGCTCGCGGAAGCGCTGCACCCGGCCGCCTTCATGATCCACCGTCACCAGCAGCGGCGGTGTGCGCAGCGCGTGCAGTTCCGCGGTCAGTGCGGCGAGTTGTTCGGGGTTGACGTAGTTGCGCGTGAACAGGATGACTCCGCCCACCAGCGGATGCAGGAGCAGTTCGCGGTCCCCGGCATCGAGCGCGGGTCCGGCAATGTCCACCAGCAGCGGTCCCAGACTCACGTCCCGCTCCGCTCGAACAAGGCGATGGATTCGACATGCGCGGTATGCGGGAACATGTCCAGCACGCCGGCGGCACGCAACCGGTAGCCCTGCTCACGCACAAGCTGGGCGGCATCCCGCGCCAGTGTCGCGGGATGACAGGACACGTACACCACGCTCCCGGCATTGAACCTGTCGAAGTGGGTTATCACCTCGCGTGCACCGGCACGCGGCGGATCCAGCAGGATGCGGTCGTACTGCGAATGCGCCCAGGGTGCCGCCCCCGGATCCGCGAACAGGTCGGCGTGCTGGAACCGGGCATTGGCGATGCCGTTGCGCTCCGCGTTCAGGCGCGCACGCCGTATCAGGCCGGGGTCGCCTTCAACGCCCGTTACCTCGGCCGCGACACGCGCCAACGGCAGTGTGAAATTGCCAAGGCCGCAGAACAGGTCCAGGACCCGGTGCGAAGCCTCGCAGGCCAGCAACTCCAGCGCCCGTGCAATCAGGCTGCGGTTCATGGCGGCATTGATCTGGATGAAATCGGCCGGCTCGAATTCGAGTTCCACACCCCACTCCGGCAGTGCATAACCGAGCGGAACGCGCTGTCCGGACAGGGGTTCGAGCGCATCGGGTTTGCCGGATTGAAGATAGATATGCACACCGTGCGCTTGTTCGAACTCCGCGAGCCGTTGCCGATCCTGCGCATCCGGTTCGCTCAACACGCGCAACACCAGCACGGTGTGCCGGTCGCCAACCGCGAGCTCCACCTGCGGCACCTGTGCCGCGATGCCGAGACTCCCCAAAAGAACCGACAAGGGTTCGATGAGCGCACCGACATGCGGATCGAGAATGTCGCAATGGCGCGTGTCGGTAATGAACGGCTTGCCGCGCTCGACAAAACCCACCAGCACGCGCCGTTTCGCGTGCACGTAACGCGCGGACAGGCGCGCGCGCCGCCGATAACCCCAGACCGGACCTGGTTGCGGCGGCAGCAGCGTGTCCGGCTGCACCTGCCCGATGTGTTGCAGGTTGTCGAGCAGGGTCTGCTGCTTGGCCGCCAATTGTGCGGCTGGTGCCAGGTGTTGCAGGCTGCATCCGCCGCACACCCCGAAATGCGCGCAGCGTGGCGTGACGCGCTCCGGCGCGGCTTCCAGGATGTCCGCGACGCGCGCTTCGTCGAAATCGCGACGCTGTCGCTCCAGCCGGGCGTTGACCCGTTCGCCCGGCAGCGCACCGGCAACGAACACGGTCTTGCCCTCCACACGCGCGATACCCCGCCCATCGTGCGACAGGGAGTGCACCACGATGTCCTGAAGCACCGTGGACGATACCCTTTCCGCCCGACGCGCCGCGTTGCGCATCAGCCCGACGCCCCCTCGTCGAAGGCGGACGACCACGCTGCCAGGAATTCATCCAGGTGCGGACGCGCAGCCTGCTTCAGGCTGTCGCGCACCAGCGCGCATTCGCGCTGGAATTCCCCGCGTTCCAGCCGACCCCGCAGCAATTCAAAACGCAGGAACATGAGATAGGTGTTGAGCGCATCGGTCTCGCAATAATCGCGGATTTGTGCGATCCCGCCCGCCAACCAGGCATCCCACACCTTGCTACCGTGCATGCCGAGCTTGCCGGGCAGTCCGCAAAGCTGTGCGATCTCGTCCAGCGGCGCGGCCCCGCGGCCCTGGAAGCCGGCCATCACGTCCATCAGATCGGTGTGGCGCCAGTGAAAACGCGAA
>DASSRV010000034.1:0-7433 GCA_035701605.1 Gammaproteobacteria bacterium | reverse complement strand
AAATGGATTCCCGCTTGCGCGGGAATGACGAATAAATCAGGATCTTTGCGTACACAGGAGAAGAGCACATGATTTATCAAGGCAGTTGTCATTGCGGCAAGATTGCATTCGACGTGGAGGGCGAGATTGGTCAGGTAATAGACTGCAACTGTTCGATGTGCCAACGGCGCGGCGGGCTGTTATGGTTCGTGCCGCGCGACAAGCTGCACCTGCACACCCCGGAAGCCGATCTCGGCACCTACTCGTTCAACAAGCACCGTCTCAAGCATCATTACTGCCGAAATTGCGGTATTGCGCCGTTCAGCGATGGCGAGAAAGCCGGACAACCAATGGCGGCCGTCAACGTGCGCTGTCTGGAAGGCGTGGACATCGCGGGACTGAACATCCACCATTTCGACGGCCGCAGTCTCTAGCTGGCTTCAGGCCGGGGTTTCCCCGGCAGATTCCAGGCGCTCGCGTTTGCGCAGCGCCGGGAACCACCACATCCACAGGGCCACCACCGCGAGCGTGCCGAGTCCGCCGATGAGCGCGGCCGGTACCGTGCCGAACCAGGCCGCGGTGACGCCGGACTCGAATTCACCCAACTGGTTCGAGGTGTTGATGAAGATGGCATTGACCGCGCTGACGCGCCCACGCATCGCATCCGGCGTGTCGAGTTGCACCAGCGAGCCCCGAATCACCATGCTCACCATGTCGAGCGCGCCGAGCGAAAACAGGGCCGCAAGCGACAGCGCGAACGAGGTGGAGAGCGCGAATACCACGGTTGCCAGTCCGAATCCCGCCACCGAATAAAACATGATGTAGCCCACGCGCCGCGTCAGGGGTTTGCGTGCCAGCCACACCGACATGGCGATGGCGCCGGCCGCCGGTGCGGCGCGCAGCAAGCCCAGGCCCCACGGTCCGGTGTGCAGGATGTCGCGCGCGAAAATCGGCAGCAGCGCGGTGGCGCCGCCCAGCAGCACTGCGAACAGGTCCAGCGAAATCGCACCCAGGATCACCGGACGCTGGCGGATGAAGGTAATGCCGGCGAACACGGTCTTGAGCGTGCGCGGCTCGCGCACCACCGGCGGGCGTGCGAGTTTCAGCCGCCACATCAGGGTGGCGGCGACGAGACACAGCAGGCTCGCGATGCCGTACACCACGCCGGGGCCGGCCACGTACAGGAAGCCGCCCAGCGCCGGACCGACGATCATGGCGAGCTGCATGGCGGACGAACCCGCGGCCATGGCGCGCGACAGCATGGCGGGCGGCACCAGGCTCGGCAGCAGTGCCTGCATGGTGGGGAATTCAAATGCGCGCGCCACACCGATGACGAAGATCATGCCGAGGATGGCGGCTTCACCGAATGCGTGCAGCAGGCTGCCAATGGCGAGCAGTCCGATGCCCAACCACTCAATCAGTTGGCACAGCATCACGATGCGGCGGCGCTCGAACAGATCCGCCACGTGTCCGGCCGGCAGCGCCAGCATCACCGAAGGCAGGAATTGCACCAGTCCGATCATGCCGAGATCGAAGGCGCTTCCGGTCAGGGCGTAGATCTGCCAGCCGACCGCCACCGACAGCATCTGGAACGCGAAGCCGGAACACACGCGCGAGAACCAGTACTGCACGAAAGCCGGATGGCCGCGCAAGGTGTCGGAACGGGAAACGGCGGCCGGGTTCATGCGGGCGCCAAGTGTAACAGCGTGCGTCCGGTTCCGGCGCGCGCCGGATTCAAGGTTGCGGGGCGGCGAGTCGTGCGGCGATTTTCTGCGCGGCACGATCCCAGACGGTCCACGCATGTCCGCCGTCGAGCAGCAGGAAATGATCCGGCGGCAGTTGTGCGGCGATCAGCCGCGCAGCCGGCAGCAGGTCGTCGTGGTCGCCGCAGGCGAGCCAGACCTGATGCGCACGGGCCGGCGTCCGGTTCCACGCATGCACGACGCGCCAGATTTCGACCGGGTAATTGTCCGCGGTTGCGGCGGGCGGCGCCGGCTGCGGAGGCTGCCAGCGTGCCGCGCCCCCGGCAGCGGCGATGTGCCGGATCAAGGCGCTGTCCCCCATGTACGGTGCGAACAGGATCAGGCCGGTGACGTCGCCGGGATAGGCGCGTTCATATAACAGTGCGCCCAGCCCGCCCATGGAGGCGCCCGCCAGCCACACCCTGCGATACCCGCGCAGCCGTGCCGGAACCACGATTTCATCGTGCAGCCGCGCGGCCAGTTTGCCGTCCCGGTAATACGGCGGGGTTGCTCCCACCAGCAGCACATCGGCCTGCGGCCAGCCCTGCTGAATGGCCGCGGCAATGCCAAGCCGTTGCAGGTCCTGCAAATCGTCGTAACGGCCGGGCAGCACGATCACCAGCGGAGGCGAGTCCGTGGCGCGCGGCGCCGGCACCTTCAGGCTCGGTAGGGGCGCGGGCGGACCGGCCATGGGCGCGCAGCTCCAGCACGCAAGGCCGGGGAGGACGGCAAGAACAATGCGCAGCCAGCGGGAAGGGAGCCGGTTCCGACGCGACATGGGGCAGGGCACTTTGGGGTAATGGCCCGATTGTGCCGCAAACGGGCCGCCTCCGGCAGCCGTACCCCGGAGTTTCAAGTGTCATTCAGGTCTGATACATTCCATAAGCTACTCCATGACCGCCGCGCCCGGCGGGCACGCAGAACGGGTCCAATCCATAACAGGCAGGTCCAGCCATGAAGCACATTTTCCTCACGGGCCTCGCGGCCCTCGGCGCCGTGTCGCTGGTTTTGGCGGCACAGGCAGCGCCCCCCAAGGTCGGCGCGGTGGTCCAGGCCCAGAACAAGCTGGACCAGGCCGCGGCCAGTTCGCAGAAGAAGATTGACAAGATCTCGGCCCAGACCCAGGCCATGCTCAACGAATACCTGCAATTGGCGCAGCAGACCGACCAATTGCGCGCCTACGACGATCAGATGCAGCAGTTCATCCAGTCGCAGCAGGACCAGATGACCTCGCTGGCGCAACAGACCTCGCAGGTGAGCGTGGTCGAGCAGGGCCTGATGCCGTTGATGCAGCAGATGGCCAACAGTCTGGAACAGTTCATCAAGCTCGACATTCCCTACCAGCGCGATCAGCGCCTGGCTGCCATCCAGCAGTTGCGCACCACCCTGAACGATTCGACGGTTCCGGTGGTGGACAAGTACAACAAGCTGATTGCGGCCTACATGGCTGAAATCGCGGCCGGCAAGACCATGGACAGCTACCGCGGCGAACTGGCGCAAGGCGGCCGCACCCGCATCGTCAATTTCCTGCGCGTGGGTCATCTGGTGCTTGCCTATCAGACCCTGGACCGTGCCGAGACCGGTTATTGGGACAAGCAGAAGCAGCAATGGGTGGTGGATTCGAAGTACGAGGACGCGGTAACCGAAGGTATTGCCATCGCCAACAAGCAGGCCGCCCCGGACGTGCTCAAGCTGCCGGTGACGGCGCCGGAGGTGGCGAAATGAAAACCACCACGAAATTCCTCATGGCCGCGGTGCTGACCGCGGTATCCGGCAGCGCGCTGGCCGCGCCGCAACAGGCCGCGACCCTGGATCAGTTGCTGAATCAGGTGCGCAATGCCTCATCCGAGAATTCCGCACTCAATCGCCAGCGTGAACGGCAGTTCGTGCAGGAAAATGCACAGCAGGCGCAGATTCTCGCGGAAGCGAAAAAGGCGCTGGCCAACGAACAGGCGCGCAACAGGCAATTGAAGGCCAGCTTCGATGCCAACCAGCAGAAGCTGGACGGCCTCGTGAACCAGTTGCGCACCCGCGAGGGCGATTTCAGCAAGGTCTTCGACAGCGCACGTCAGGCGGCCAGCGACCTCAAGAACACGCTGGAGCAGTCGCTGGTGTCGGCGCAGTACGTTGGCCGGGGCGTGAGCCTGGCGCGCATGGCCGAAAGCCGCGACCTGCCGTCGCTGGACGACCTGCACCAACTGTGGTTCCTGATGCAGCAGGAAATGGTGGAGGAGGGCAAGGTCGCCAAATTTCCCGCCACCATCACGCGCGAGGACGGCACCCGCATCAAGACCAGTGTGGTGCGCGTGGGCGTGTTCGATGCCGTGAATGGCGACAGTTTCCTGCGTTATCTGCCCGAAACCGGCGCGCTGGTGGAATTCAACCGTCAGCCGGCCGGCGGACTGCGCAGCCTGGCGGCGCAGTTGTCTTCGGCCACCAGTGGCGTGTTGCCGATGGCGGTGGACCCGACCGGCGGCCAGTTGCTTGCCACGCTGGTGAATCAGCCGAGCGCCTGGGAGCGCATCGGCCAGGGCCAGGTGACAGGCTGGATCATCATCGTCCTCGGTCTGATCGGCGTGCTGGTGATCCTGGAGCGCGGCGCCTACCTGTTGCTGGCCGGCAGCAAACTCAAGGCGCAGATGAATTCCTCCAAACCCGATCTCAACAACCCCCTGGGCCGCATCCTGACGGTGTTCAATGAAAGCAAATCGGACGATGCGGAGTCGCTGGAATTGCGCATGGACGAGGCCATCATGAAGGAGCGCCCGGTCATCAGCGCGCGCATCGGCGTGCTGCGCATCATCGCGCTGCTGACGGTCCTGTTGGGCCTGCTCGGCACCGTGGTGGGCGTGATGAACACCTTCCAGTCCATGAACCTGTTCGGCGGCAGCACGCCGCTCATCGCCAACGGCATTTCCGGCGCACTCGTCACCACCTGGCTGGGCCTGCTGGTCGCGGTGGTGATGCTGTTCTTCCACGGCCTGTTGTCGAGCCGCAGCGAGCGGCTGATGCAGGTGCTGGAGCAGCAGACCGCGAACTTCATCGCTTCGCGTGCGGAGAAACTCGCGGCGGCACGGGCCCAGAAATAATGCAGTGGTTGCTGGACATCTACGACGGCTTCGCCCGGCTGTTCGGCACCGGGGCGTTGGTGCTGACGCTGATTTTCGTGCTGGCCGCGGCGCTGTGGACGCTCATCATCGAACGCTACTGGTATTTCCTGTTCGTGCATCCCGACGTGCTGGAACGAGTGCTGGCGGTCTGGCAACGGCGGGCGTCCGCCCCCGGCTTCCACCTGCACCGTGCACGGCATCGCGTACTGAGCGACGTGGGCGTGGAAATGGCACGTTCCATCACGCTGATCCGCTCGCTGCTGACCGTGATTCTGCTGCTGGGCCTGCTGGGTTCGCTGGGCGGCATGATGCAGGTACTGGATGCCATGGTGCTCCAGGGCGGCGCCGGTACGCACGAGTTGGCGCGCGGCATCACGGCCGCGGCGATCCCGCTGGTGACCGCGCTCGCGGTGGTGGTCACCGGCGTGCTGTTCAGCCAGGAACTGACGCAACGCGTGCTGCGTGAGACGCGGCTCTTGCGCGATCAGTTGCGGCGCGGCTGAAGCGCATGCGTATCCCGCTTTCCATGCTGTTCGGCCTGCTGGTGGCGCTGGGTGTGTTCCTGGTGGTGCAGGGCTTTGTCGCGCAAAGCCAGTTCCGGCGCACCGCGAACGAGCAGGTCGAGAACGGCGGACTGGTGAATTTCTCGAACGGCAGCAACCTGGGCCAGAACCAGTTCGGCGGCCGGCCGCGCAAACTGACGGCGTACAACGAGCCGCCGCTGCCGCCGGTGGTCCGTCTGGCCGCGGTACAGCCGCCGGCGATTGCCGCGCCGGGGATGGCCTTGCCGCAGTTGGATGTGGCGTTCGGCGTGAGTGCCGGCACCAGCCGTGCGGAGCAGTTGGCCGGCCCCGCGCAGGGCGAAGCCGAAACCACGGAAGCGCCGGCTCAGACGGAGAAGAAGCCGGTTCTGCGCGCCGGTAACCTGGTGTTGATCGGGCGCGTGGAGCCGGAATATCCGAAACGCGCCTTGCGCGACCGCATCGAAGGTTCCGTCACGGTCAAGTTCACGGTGGAGCCGGATGGCAGCGTCAGCGATCCGGTGGTCACCAGCGCCAAGCCGCGGCGCGGCATCTTTGACGATGCCGCCATGCGCGCGGTACTGAAATGGAAATTCAAGCCGATCCCGAGCGCCAAGCAGACTTCCGTGACGCTGGTATTCAACCTCAATCTCGGCCAGTAGCGGTCATGCGCAATATCCTGAACAAACTCGGGTTGGTGGCGGGGCTGGCATTGGCCACCAGCGTGCAGGCGGTGACGATTCCCCTGAACCGGAGCCTGCTGTCCACCGACACTTTCCAGCGGCTCAACTCCGCGCAGCACATGATTGACAGCGGCGATTACAACAACGCGCTGGCGCGCCTCAACAGCCTGGTCCCGCGGGTGCAGTCCAACAGCTACGAATACGCGGTGACCCTGCAGAACATCGCCTACCTGTACATCTCGCGCGGCGATTACACCAACGCATTGACCTACATGAATCGCGCCATGCGCGAGAATGCCATGCCGCCGACCGCGCAGCGCCAACTGGTATTCGATCTCGCCAAGTTGTATGCCCGCACCGGACAGTATGCCGAGGCGCAGAAGGTCATGGGCGCCTATCTCAGGGCGGAGTCCAATCCGCCGCCGGATGCCGAGATTCTGATCGCCAACATTGACGCGAAGCTCGGCCAGTGTCGCACGGCGCTGCCGTATGCAAAGCGTGCGGTGACTCGCAACAACGCCGCGCCGGAATCCTGGTATCAGTTGTGGATCGCCTGCGCCTACAGCGCCAAGCAGTATGCCGCCGCGGTGGACGGGCTGCATGCGGCGCTGGAGCGCTGGCCGGGCAATGCGGATTACTGGCGACAACTCGGACAGACCTACGCACAAGCGGGCGACAGCGACCGGGCACTGGGCGTGTTCGCGCTCATGTACCAGCAGGGGCTGGCGCAGAACGAACAGGATTACCTGAACCTGGTTTCGCTCTACATGCGCAACAACGAGCCCTACGAAGCGGCCAACGTGTTGCAGACCGGGCTGAATGCCGGCACCGTATCCGCGACCGAAGCGAACTACGATCTCCTGGCCGCGACCTGGCTGGATGCCAAGGAATACGACAAGGCCATCGCGAGCCTGGGGCAGGGTGCGAAATACGCCAAGAGCGGCGATACGTACCTGAAGCAGGCGCAGTTGTATCAGCAGTCGCACGAATGGTTTTCGGTGATCAAGGCCACGCAGCGCGCATTGCAGAAGGGCAGTCTGCGGCGGCCGGGACGCGCCTGGCTGTTGCAGGGCGTGGCACAGGCCGAGAACAAGCAGTACGCCGAAGCCGCCAACGCGCTCAAGGAAGCCGCGAAATACGCGGACGTGCGCGGCGAGGCGGAAGCCTGGATGCGTTACATCGCCGCGCGCACCGGCCAGTCCTACTGAGCGCATCGCGCGCTCAGGACAAATCCCTCAGGTTCCCGGTTTCTTCCGTGTCGGCCCGCGGAGCATGTGCGGCGTCGTCTTCGCCGCAGGCCGCCAGCACGCAGGCGCGGGTCCGGTCGCGCAGGGCGCGCGCATGCTCGCCGCGCGCACCGTCCGCCGACAGCGGCGGCAGGATGCGCACGCTGATGTG
>DASSRV010000033.1:0-11055 GCA_035701605.1 Gammaproteobacteria bacterium | reverse complement strand
GGTGGAAGCCATCGGCGATGAAGTGCAGGGCTACCGCGTCGGTCAGCGCGTCTCGGGAGAAGGCCACATCACCTGCGGGCACTGTCGCAACTGCCGCGCCGGCCGTCGGCACCTGTGCCGCAATACCGTGGGCGTGGGCGTGAACCGCCCCGGCTGTTTTGCCGAATACCTGTCCATCCCGGCGATGAATGCCTTCCCGTTACCGGACATCATCAGCGACGACATCGCCGCGTTCCTCGATCCCTTCGGCAACGCCACTCACACCGCCTTGTCCTTCGATCTGGTCGGCGAGGACGTGCTCATCACCGGCGCCGGCCCCATCGGCTGCATGGCAGTGGCGATTGCAAAGCACGTCGGCGCACGCCACGTGGTCATCACCGACGTGAACCCCTACCGGCTCGATCTTGCCGGCAAGATGGGTGCGACCCGCGCCGTCAACGTGCAGCAGCAGAAACTGGACGACGTCGTGAAGGAACTCGGCATGACCGAGGGCTTCGACGTCGGCCTGGAAATGTCCGGCAACCCGCAGGCTTTCCGCCAGATGCTCGCCAGCATGGTGCACGGCGGGAAAATCGCCCTGCTCGGTCTGCCGCCCTCGGACGTGGCGATAGACTGGAATCAGGTGATTTTCAAGGGCCTGCTGCTCAAGGGCATTTATGGACGCGAGATGTTCGAGACCTGGTACAAGATGGCGGCCATGCTGCAAAGCGGTCTCGATCTCAGCCCGGTGCTGACTCACCACTTCCCGATCAGCGACTTCCAGCAGGGTTTCGACGTCATGCGCTCCGGTCAATCCGGCAAGGTCGTGCTCGACTGGAGTTGACCATGCGGCACCGGTTCTTGTCGGTTCGATAGCCGCGAGCCCGGGGTGGTACCATCTTGAAATAGATGGTAAGCGAGCGCCCGTGCATGCCTTGGAGCCTGCATTACACTTCCACTGATCGCGTACTGACGTTGAAGGTCGAAGGCCCCTTCACAGCCGACGATCTTGTATCCATGACCCGGGACACCTACGACGAATTGCGCAAAGAGCACGCCTTGCGTGTACTGCTCGATTACTCCACGGCAGTTGCTAAGGTAAGCATCCCGGAGATTTACAAACTTCCCGACCTCTATGCGGAACTCAGGGCGCCGAGACACGCGCATCTCGCGCTAGTCATATCGGCTGACGATAACCAGAGGGAAACCTTTCAGTTCTATGAAGACCTTGCCGTAAACCGGGGAATCTTTGCGAAACTCTTCGACGATGCTGCAACAGCAAAAGCGTGGTTATTGGAATTCAAGGATCGGTAGCATATAAGTATTGCTAGAACTTATCTCAAAATCCCGTTCGCCCTGAGCGTAGCGCCGCAGGCGCGGAGTCGAAGGGAATCAAGTCTGTAATCTTTATGTGTTTCGATTTCGCCTGTCCTGAGCTTGTCCAAGGGCTCAACACGAACGGTTGGATAATGATGAAATAGGTTCTACAAAAAACAGGGCGTGCTTCTCGCGCTGGTACCACTTGCCGGACGCGGTGAATTATCGGCCTTCCACCGCCAGCAAACGCGTGTATTTCTTGAGTGTTCTGAGCACCAGCCATATCACAAAGCTGATGGTCAGCAACACCAGCCACCAGGTATCCGGACTGAAAGTCCCTTCCGTGACAAAATCGCCCACAGTCTCCAGCATGAACAGGGTGACGACGATCGCGAAAAAACCGTTGTATTCGCGCCGCAGCACATTGCGGAAGGAAAATGGCAATTCGGCTTTCCGGTAAGCGCCGAATCTGGGCACGAAAGCCGGTGTGACAGCGGCCCAGTCCAGATAGACACTGCCGAATTTCTTCCTCAGGAATCCCTCTTCGGCAATCATGATCCTTTCGTAATAGACCCAGAACAGCAGGATGTAGATCAGCGTCATCCACCAGGTGTGGATGAACAGCGCGATTCCCAGGCCCATGAAGAAATTGCCGAGATACAGCGGATGCCTGACCAGCGAATAGACGCCGCTGGTGTTGAGAGTGTCCGCGATCTGCTCCCGGGTATTGCGCCCCGAGGTGCGCTCCGGCGTAAAGCCGATGGTCAGGGCGCGAATCCCCAGTCCGAAGAAACTGATCCCCAGACAGATGATTTCCCAATACTCATCCAGCAATCTGCTGTTGTCCGGATAGCGATACTGTTGCAGGGCCAGCAGGAAAATACCCACCAGGATCAACGGCAGGAAACTGCGCCAGCGGAACAGCCGGTTCCCGGTCTGTTCCATTTCTTCGAGCATTGCCATGAATGTATCCCGCAAAACCGGCACCCTTCAGGGGCGGCCGGGGTTGCACCGTGAGTGACGGCAGCCGTTCCTGGCTGACGGTTAAAACCTATCTCAAAATTATCCAACCGTTCGTGTTGAGCCCTTCGACAAGCTCAGGACAGGCGAAACCGAAACACATAAAGATTATAGGCTTAATTCCCTTCGACTCCGCGCCTGCGGCGCTACGCTCAGGGCCTGCCCCGGACTTGATCCGGGGGCGAACGGGATTTTGAGATAAACCCTAGTTGATCTCGCAGAAGCAGTAGGCGTACACGCCGCGCGGATCCGTGAATACTTTCAGGGTGTCCACAAGTTTCTCGGCTTCATGGTAGAACGGCATGGTGGTCAGGGCGCCGGTGTTACCCCAGGCCGGGCCGAGCGTGGAGCGGCTGTCATTGGCAATGCCGATCAGCAGCCGCTGCGCAAAACTGAGCGGCCGTTCGATGTAACGCACCGAATAGTGCTTGCCGATCTTGGCAAGCTTTGCGGCAGCTTCAATCGCATCGTGCAGGCCACCGAATGTGTCCACCAGGCCCAGTTGCCTGGCCTTCAATCCACTCCAGACCCGACCCTGGGCGATCTCGTTCACCGCCGCCACTTTCATGTCGCGGTATTTCGCCACCTTGCCGATGAAGGTCTGATAGCCGTGGTTCACGTTCATTTGCACCAGTTGCTTCATCTCGTCCGACATCGGCCGGGTCAGATCGAAGGCATCCGACAACAGCGTGGTGCCCACGCCGTCCGTGTGCACGCCGACCTTGGCCAGCGTGTTCTGGAAGGTCGGGAACATGCCGAAGATGCCGATCGAACCGGTGAGCGTGGTGGGGCTGGCAAAAATCCGGTCGGCCGCCATGGAAATCCAGTAGCCGCCGGAGGCAGCCACATTGCCCATGGACACCACCACCGGCTTGCCGGCCTGCCGCGTCAATTCGATTTCGCGCAAAATCAGATCCGAAGCGAATGCGCTGCCGCCGGGGCTGTCCACGCGCAACACCACGGCCTTCACGTCGTCGTCGTAACGTGCCTTGCGGATCAGTTCGGAAGTCGAATCGCCACCGATGCTACCGGGCGCCTGTTCGCCGGGTTTGATTTCGCCTTCCGCGACAATGACCGCCACTTCGTCGCTGCCGACGTCCCGGGTCCGGACATCGCCGTCCACGGCCTTGAGGTACTTGCGGAAATCAATCTGCCGGAATACGTGGTGCGTCTCGCCCACCACCTTGGCAACGGCCGCTTCCATCTCGTCATTGTTCGCGATCCGGGTCACCAGTCCCGCCTTCAGCGCAAGCTCCGCGGTATCGCCCTTGACCGCGCTCAATGAATCACCCAGCGTGCTGACGTAGGTCTTGAGTGCATCCGGCTTCAACTTGCGTGCGTTCGTGACATCGTGCTGATAGGCATCCCACAGCACATTGATCACGCCACTCCAGTCCTCGCGCGCAGCCGCCGACATGCCGTTGAGCATGAACGGCTCGACCGCGGATTTGTACTTGCCGACGCGGAAAATGTTCCAATCCACACCCAACTTGTTAATGGCGTCCTTGAAATAAGGCTGGTAGATGCCGAAGCCGCGCAGGAACACCAGCCCCTGCGGATGAATGAACACGGTATCGGCCGTGGCGGCGAGGTAATACTGGGCCTGGCTGTAGGAATCGCCCAGCGCGAACACCGGCTTGCCGCTCTGCTTGAAGTCGCGGATGGCTTGCGCGATGTCCTGCAGGTCCGACATGCCGGCGCTTTCCAGTCCGTCGGTTTCCAGCACCAGCGCCTTGATGCGCTTGTCGTCCTTCGCATGATTGATGCTCGCCACCACGTCGCGCAGACGGGTCTGCGGCCGCTGCTCGCGGCCCATCATGCGATTCAGGGCGCGCTCGGCGGGATCGCCGGAGAACTGCTCCACCAGATCGCCCTGCGGGTCCACCACCAGCGCCGCGGAGGATGGCACCTCGATCTTGTGGGAGGCGAATACCGCCACCAGGAACACGATCAGCAGGATCGTCACCACCACATTGATGGCCGAGCGGCACACGAAATCCCAGGCATGCCAGATGCCGCCGAAGATGTGCACGATGAAATTCTTGTCACTCATGGAACAACCTGTTCAGTCCTGAGGGTTACGAGGGAATCGTTGTGCTGCGGGACACGGCGGCATTATGCGCCAGTTGCCGTGTCACTGGCAGTATCCAGCCGCGAGACGATTTCCGCCAGCCAGTGCACGTGTTCCGGTTTCATCAGACAGGAACGCAGGGCGGTGACCGTATCTTCAGTGCCACGCAGATCCGGCCACCAGGCGCCGGCAAGCGCCTCGGGCACGCGCAGCAGTGCCAGATGCAGATCGCGCTGCGCAGCCGCATCGAACACCCGCTGGGCCGCGCGGCTGGCCTGTGCCCGATCCGCAGCCGCCCGGGTCCACACCACGATGTCCAACCCGGGCTCGGGTCCGGCGAGGTAGCGCGCATCCTGTGCGACGTGCCGGTGCAAACCCAACGCGGCGCGGCGTGAGGCCGACAGCATTGACGCAAACTCCCCGTCGCGCTGCAACGGCAACAATCGCTGTGTGGCCCACAGGGCCACCGCCGCGGCGCCGGGACGCGAGCACTCCAGGCTGATCTCGCCCAGATGCAGCCGGTCGGAGGTGAAATAGGTGTACGGCGAATCGTGTTTGTAGAACCGCCCCACGCCCGGATCGCGGAACAGCACACAACCGCAGCCATAAGGCTGGAGCCCGTGCTTGTGCGGGTCCACCACGATGGAATCGGCCTCCGCCATGCTGTCGAAGGCGCGGCGCGTGGCCGGCGGCAGGTCCGTTACCAGCGTGTAGTAGCCCCCGTACGCGGCATCCACGTGTATGCGGAAACCGTAACGTGTACGCAGCGCGAGTATTTCGTGCAACGGATCCACGGCGCCGAGGCCGGTGTTGCCGAGCGTCACCACCACGGTGGCGACTTTGTCGCGCTTGAGCGCATCTTCAAGCGCATTCATGTCCATGCGGCCGGCCGTGTCCACGCCCACACTGCCAAACGGCATCTGCAAGACCTCGCACATGCGCGCGTGGGTGTAGTGCGCCTGCTCCGAAGCCAGCACCCGTCCCGGTGCGGCATGTCGCGCCACCCACAGGGCTTCGAGGTTGGCAATGGTGCCGCTGGCGCACAAATGGCCGAGGTGTTCGCGGTAACCGAACATGCCTGCGATGTCCGCCACCGCCTCGCGTTCCATCGCGGAGCTGGCCCGGCCGCCGTCCAGTGCGTGATTGTTGGGATTGAGATACAGCGCCAGCATGTAGGCCAAGCGCGCGACCGGATGCGGCGGCTTCAGCATCTGCCCCGCATAAAGGGGATGGGGATACGGGTAGTTGTCGTGCAGACGCGCCGCGGTTTCCTGCAATACCGCATGCAGGCGTGCGCTATCCGCTGCCGCCGCGAACGCCGGCAAGCCGCCGAAACCGTGTTCCAGTTCGGACACGGCCTGTTCCAGCAGTTTCAGGCCGTCATGCTCCAGCATCGCGGTTCCCGTTTGCGTCCGCTCGCGATCCGGCATGCCCTGCGAGCAGGAGCTGCTGGATGTCATGGCGCAACATGGCCTGGCGCGCCGGATCGCGTGTCGCGTTGAGCAGACCCTGATACAGACGCCGTGCATCCTCGATCATGCCGGCTCGGGCCAACATGCCGGCGGCCTGATAGCGCGCGGTCTGCGCCCACTGATCCATGGCGTACGGATTGTCGAGCGTGGCGGAACGCAGATACAGTTCCGCGGCCTTGGTGTACTCGCCCAGGGCCTTCCAGGAATCCCCAGTCCAGTACAGCAGTTGCCGGCGTTGTTCGGCGGTAAGGCTGCCGTTCAGGATGGCCTCGAAAAACGGCAGCGCATCCTTGTCGCGGCCGAGGGTCTGCAAATCGAACAGGATCGGCAGCACGTCGCCCGGATCGAAGCCGACGCCGCTCTTGAACAGCGCGTGCAGCACGGCGATGCCCTCATCCGGCTTGCCGCCCAGCACGAATACGCGCGTGCGCTGCAATTGCCAGGCGCCCGCGTCCACGCCGGAAGGTGGCGCATCGAGGCCCTGCATGAGACGCGAGGCCAGCGGAATGTCGGGGATGTCGAGTGCGTCGCCGGCCAGCAGGTATCGCACCTGCGGCGGCACCGACTGTGTCGAGGCAAAGCGTCCGGAATCGAGATACAGGTGCCGCAACACCACGGCACCGTAACGCTGTTTCTGGATCAGGGTTGCAAACTGGCCGTGCGCCACCGCGCGCTGGTTGGGCACCGTGGCGTGAAACGCCACCACGCTGAACAGCGCGCAGGCGCTGACCGGATCGGAATCGAACTGATTGGAAGCGGCCAGAAACCAGCCCTGATCGTCGCCGACCACGAGCTGCAAACGGTTACCGAGCTCCTGACCGTATTCGAGATAGGCATCCCACAGCATGTCGGGCGTGAGCGTGAACAGCGGATCGTTGTCCAGTGCGCCGGATTGCAGACCGAGGCCGTTCTGCAGGGCGCGGATGCGCGCCAGCGGATTCTTGAGTTCAGTGGCCGCTTCTGCGGCCACGGCCCAGGCCCGGACCCGCTGCTCCTGCGGCGCCTTGTCATCGGTACCCGCCGCCACCGCCTGCTCCAGCGCCTCACCCGGCTCGATGCTGCCGGCACGCAAGGCGGCAAGCAGGTTCAGCATGCGCGCTGCCGGGTCCTTGCTGCCCTTCAATATCACCAACGCCGATTGCGGTTGATTCGCGCGCAGAAACAGCTTGGCTTCGAGCAGCGGCCAATCGCCCTTGTCCCTCGGATAATCGAGACGGTAGCGGATCACCGCGCTCTGCGCGTCATCCAGGTTCTTTTCCGCCAGATAGCTGCGAATCACGAGGCGGCGCAGTTTCGCGAGCAGCGCATTGTCCGGCGGTGTTTCCCCGGACCAGATCATCGGTCGTACCAGCGCGCGGGCACGCTCCGCGTCACCAAGGTGCAACCAGGCATCCGCCGCCTGCATGGCTTCCCAGGCGCGGAAATCCGCGCTCACTCCCTGCGGCAATTGCGTGGCGCGCTCGGTAATCCGCTGCCACTGATGCGTGGCCTGATACACAAAGATGCGCTCGCGCTCCCAGCTCATCCAGCCGACCGGATCGGCACCGAAATCCGGCTGCTGCTGCTCGATCAGACGCGCCGCAAGGTGTGTGGCACCGGCGCTGGCGAGCGCGGAGACCTCGTTCAGGGTGAGTGCGTAACCCCGCGGGGTGGTTGCAGCCCGTGCCGGTGCAGCCTGCGTGCCCGCCGCCGGCGTCTCCGTCGCGCGTCCCGGAAGGAGCACGGCGGCGGCCAGTACGGCGACGCAGATTGACGCGCGGAAATGGGGCATGCGTATTCCCGGAGGCAAACGAAAACGGGTGCCAGAAGCACCCGTTCATTGTATCAGCAGCCTGCTCGCGGCTCCGCTCAGACTTTCTCGCGGATACGCGCGGCCTTGCCGGACAGATCGCGCAGGTAGTAGAGCTTGGCACGACGCACATCGCCACGGCGCTTGACTTCAATGCCGCCGATGGCGGGGCTGTGACTCTGGAAGGTGCGCTCCACGCCTTCACCGTGCGACACCTTGCGCACCGTGAACGAGGAATTCAGGCCGCGGTTGCTCTTGGCAATCACCAGACCCTCGAAGGCCTGCAAGCGCTCGCGCTCGCCGTCCTTCACCTTCACCTGCACGACGACGGTATCGCCCGGCGCAAACGCGGGGATGTCCTTCATCTGCTCGTCTTCAATCTGCTTGATAATCTTGTTCATGGTCGCTTACCTTGGTTCACGAATTCTGTATTTGAGATACTTCTAAAATCAAGAAAGTCCGATTTTGTCGTCATTCCCGCCCTTCGATGAACTCAGGGCAAGCCGGGCTTCGCCCGAGCGGGAATCCATGTCTTTTGGTTTCACTGGGTTCCCGCTTTCGCGGGAACGACGATGAATAGATAAATCAGGGCTTCCTAGAAATCAATTTTTAGAAGTGCCTCCACGTTCGCGGATGAATTCATCCAGCAAGGACTTGTCTTCCGCACTCAACTCCAGTTTCTCCAGCAAATCCGGACGCCTCAACCAGGTCCGTCCCAGTGCCTGCTGGTGACGCCAGCGGCGAATCGCCGCATGGTCGCCGTTCATCAAGACTTCCGGCACCCGCCGGTCATCCAGCACCTCCGGGCGCGTGTAATGCGGATAATCCAGGAGGCCGTTCATGAACGAATCTTCGGCCGCGGAATCCGCATCGTTCAGCGCGCCGGGTATCAGCCGCGCCAAGGCATCAATCAGCACCAGCGCCGGCAATTCGCCGCCGGACAAGACGTAATCGCCGATGGACACTTCCTCGTCCACCTCGGTTTCGATGACGCGCTCGTCCACGCCTTCATAGCGCCCGGCAAGCAGCGTCAAGGCAGCGCACTCCCGGAGTTGCTGCACGCCCTGCTGATCCAGGCGCCGGCCCTGCGGACTCAGGTAAATCACCTTCGAGTTTCCGCCGGCCGCCTCGCGCGCCGCATGTATGGCCGCGCGCAGAGGTTCAACCTTCATCACCATTCCGGGTCCGCCGCCGAACGGCCGGTCGTCCACGGTGCGATGCTTGTCCGTGGTGAAATCCCGCGGGTTCCAGCTCTTTACCGTGAGCAGCCCGCGTTTCACTGCCCGTCCGGTCACGCCGAAATCGAGCAGCGATTCCACCATCTCTGGGAAGAGCGTCACCACGTCAATGCGCATGGCGCTCCTCCTCAAAAATCCGGATCCCAATCCACCCGGATCAGGCCCTGGTCCATATCCACGTCGCGCACCACCTGGCCGCGAATAAAGGGGATCAACCGTTCCCGATCACCCTTCACCACCAGCACGTCGTTGGCGCCGGTTTCCATCATGCTCTCGACCCGGCCGAGCTCGCGGCCATCCTCCAGCCGCACCTGCATGCCGATCAAATCGGCCCAGTAATACTCGCCGGGCTTGAGCGGCGGCAACTGGTCGCGGCGCACCGCAATCTCGGCACCGATCAGCGGGACCGCCTGATCCCGATCCGTGATGCCCGCCAGTCGCGCAATGATCGTTTTGCCGTGAGGCCGCCCTGCCTCGATCTTCCAGTCCTGCCACTCGCCGTCCCGCTGCACCTGCCAGGACGGATACCTGACGATGTCTTCGCGCGGTTCGGTCCAGGACAGCAACTTGATCCAGCCCAGGACACCGAACAGGCCGGTCACTTTGCCGATGACGACGCGCCGGGTTGCTTTGTCCGCCATGCCGCCCTGCATGGAACATGAGGGGCGCCGGGATCAGACGGCGACCTTGTGTTCCTTGATCAGGTAGGACACGCGATCGGACGGTTGCGCGCCTTTGGACAGCCAGTGCTTGATGCGTTCGGCGTCCACGCGCAGGCTTTCTTCGTGCTCGACCGCGAGCGGGTTGTAGAAACCGAGGCGCTCGATGTAGCGGCCGTCACGGGCCGACCGGCTGTCGGTCACGACAACATGATAAAAGGGGCGCTTCTTGGCGCCGCCGCGCGAAAGACGAATGGTCACCATGGGGTTCGGGGTCCTCTGAATACGAATCCGGGCCGGCCACACGGGGGCGGGCCAATGTAAACCGTGCATTTTACGGGATTTTCAGGAAAAGTGAAGAGCCATGAAGGACTTAGGCCCGCCGGCCCAGCGCTTCAGGCGCCGGCCGGCAAGAACAGCAACAGCGCCAGGCCCAGCAGGATGCGGTACACGGCAAAGGGCGTGAATCGGTGGCTGCGGATATAGCCCAGCAGCCATTTCACCGCGATAAAGGCCACGATCAGGGACACCCCGAAACCCACCGCCAGCGCCGTCCAGTCCTCGCGGGCTCCGGCCCCGGCCTGGAACGCCTTCAGGAGTTCATAGCCGGTGGCCGCATACATGGTCGGAATCCCGACCAGAAAGGCAAACTCCGTCGCCGCCGAGCGGTTGCTGGTGCCGAACAGCATGGCCGCGAAAATCGTCGCCGCCGAGCGCGAAGTGCCGGGGAACAGGCCCGCCAGCATCTGCGCCACGCCCACCAGTACCGCCACCCGCCAGGTGATGTCGCTGCGATCCGGCTGACGCGCGGCATACTGCTCCGCCGCGATCATCCAGAGACCGCCGATAATCAGCGCCCAGGCAATCGGCGTCACCGTTTCCGGCAGCTTGAACCCCAGTTTGACCGCGACGAAGCCGATAATCGCCGTAATCAGAAACGCGACCGCGAGCTTGAACAGATAATCGCGGTTCGCGGGCTCGCGCCAGCGCGTCAGCAAGGCCCAGATGCGCCGCCAGTAAATCAGGGTAATCGCCAGAATCGCGCCGGCCTGAATGCCGACATTGAACAGATCCGAACGCGCGCCCAGCCAGTGCTCGGCAATCAGCAGATGCCCCGTGCTCGAAATCGGCAGGAATTCGGTAATGCCCTCGATGAGGCCGAGCAGGATAACGCGAATGAGATCGTGCATGCAGGTATCTTAGCAGACCGGATTAGCACGTCCTAAAATCCACTGAAATTTAGCCTGATCTGTCAGGCGAATACCATCACTCTACAACCAGGCGCTGGCGGGCGTTCAGATGCTTAATCATTCTGACTGGCCCCAGAACTTCGGACGAACTTCAAGTTTAGCTTTTGCCATGTTACGCCGCCTGTTTACGCGCCTGGAAGCGCTCCAGGAAATAGGCTGAGGCTGGCGGCTGATACCCCAACCGACTGTGTGGTGACTGGCCCCAGAACTTCGGACGAACTTCAAGTTTAGCTTTTGCCATGTTACGCCGCCTGTTTACG
>DASSRV010000032.1:0-3321 GCA_035701605.1 Gammaproteobacteria bacterium | reverse complement strand
CACCAGAACGCTGTGCAGTGGCAGAATATCCGCATGGCCGTAGGCGAACAGCTTGCTGACATGCATCACCACGGTGGCAAGTGCTTCGGTTCCGATGTATGCGCCCTTGACCAGGCCAAATGCAAGAAAGAACGGCGCCATCAGCGGGCCAACGCTGCCCAGCAGTGCCGACAGAAAACTCGCCCCCGCGCCGATGCCGGCAAAGGCGGGCGCTGAAGGCCTCCAAAGCGGGTGCGGCCTTGCGTGCCTCCAGACAGCAATCAGGATAAGAAAGACACCCAGAATGCGCGTAAGCATGGCGAGCGGAGCACGCGCGAACAGCAGCCCTCCAATAAGCGCCATGGGCACTCCGCCCAGGGCGAACCATGCCACAACGCGCAGGTCAAGCTCGCGCCGGTTGAACCACGCGCGGCTGGAGTTGCCGATAAGCTGCGCCACGGTGAGGATGGGGATGGCCTCGCGGATGCCGAAGATCCACACCAGCACGGGTAGCAGCACAGCCGCGCCGCCGAAGCCCGCCACCGCGGCCAGCGTGGCGGCAATGAACGACACAACCAGCAGGACTCCGAGATGAATCAGATCAGGCACAAGACTCCCACTCCGGCTCCAGCCGATTGCGCGCGCGCATCGGCTGCAATGCAGGCTGCCGGTTCAGCGCGACCACTCATCCAGCGTTACAAAGCGGTGCGAATTGATGTACCTTGCGATGATGCGCGCGGCAGCCGCCACCGAGGGACCGCGGTTTGCGCCGATGCGAAGATGACTGCCGTCATGGAGCACGATGTTGGTTGACCAGCCCTTCTGCTGGTTGTGGTCAATTTTGCGCGTCAGCCGCACGGCAATGCGCTCAGCAGACGGCTCGCGCCAGTCGGACGTGATGGCATTCCACGTGACCGGAACCAGACCAAGCTCCCGCGCCACGCGCAGCACATAGGGACGCCGCCCGCCGAAGGGTGGCCGAAAGAACCGCACCGCCCGGCCGGTAATCTGCGCCAATATATCGGCGGTCGTTGACAGCTCTTCACGCACCTGCCGCGAGGCCGTGAACGCGAGATTGGGATGGCTCCATGAATGGTTGCCAATGAGGTGGCCTGCATCCGCGATGCGGCGGACCAGCGCCGGCTCATCCTGGGCAAAGCGCCCGACCAGAAAGAACGTAGAGCGCACCTTGTGGGCGGCCAGGGTATCGAGCAGGCGCGGAGTCCACGCCGGATTCGGCCCGTCGTCAAAGGTCAACGCCAGCTCGCCGGGGCGGGGCGGAGCAATGAGCGTCCTGCCGAAGACCTGTGACGTGGGCCACATGGCGGCATAGGCGTAGCCCCCCACGGCGAGCCCAGCCGCGCCCACAGCGCCGAGTCCCGCGTATGCACCTGTAGCCAGCGGCGTCAGCATTCTGTCATCCAGTGTGAAACGGCAACGGGATGGACTGCAAGCCCGAATCAGCCGGAATCGCAGGCATCCACGGGCCGCCGCGCCGGGAGTGGGAAGATGACGCAATCGGGCGTATACTTGCCTTGTTCGGGTCGCATCCTGAGCAGGCGGAGCGGCACTGGAGATGAAATGAGCCTGACCAACTTTCGCGCAGGCGACGGTTCCGCCGCCGGTTCTCCCATCACAAAGGTCACAATACCCGCGCTGGCTGAGCTGAAGCGGCAGGGCAAGCCCATCTGCGCGCTCACGGCGTATGACTACGCCACATCGCGCATTGTCGACGAGTGCGGAGTCGATCTGATTCTGGTGGGCGACTCGCTGGCCATGGTGGTGCTTGGACACGACAACACCCTGGCGGTAACGGTGGACGAGATGCTGCACCACACACGCGCGGTACGCCGGGCCGTGAAGCGCGCGCTGGTGGTGGCCGACATGCCCTTTGGCAGCTACCACGGCACCGCCGCGGAGGCGGTGGCCAACGCCGTCCGCTTTGTAAAGGAAGCAGGCGCGGAGGCGGTGAAGATTGAAGGGCCCCGCGTGGAGCTGGTGCGCGCGATGGTCGATGCGGAGATTCAGGTTGTGGGTCATCTGGGCCTGACGCCGCAAAGCGTGCACCGCATGGGCGGATATCGGGTACAAGGCCGCACGGTCGAGGCTGTCACGCAACTGAAGGCCGATGCGCACGCCCTGGCCGAGGCGGGCGTGGGACTGCTGGTGCTCGAAGGCGTTCCGCGCGAGGTGGCCGCCGCCATCACCGCCGGCATTCCGGTTCCCACCATCGGCATTGGAGCCGGGCCGGACTGCGATGGGCAGATCCTGGTATTTCACGATCTGGTGAACCTCAGCTTTGCCCCGCAGGCCAAATTTGTTCGCTGCTATGCCGACGCCGCCGGAATCATTCGCGCCGCTGTCGAGCACTATCGCAATGATGTGGAGCATCACTCCTTCCCCTCTGACGCGGAGAGCTATCACCTGACGGAAGAGACGCGGCGCGCGCTCGACTCCAAGACCGAAAAAGCCGGCAAGCCGCAGGCTCTGCGGAGCGCCTGATGCGGATTCTGCGCACAGTGGATGAGCTGCGCGCATGGTCGCGGTCCATTCGTTGCGCCAGAGGCAGAACACAGCGCATCGGCCTGGTGCCCACCATGGGCGCATTGCATGCGGGCCACGCCTCACTGATGCGCGCGGCGAGGGCGGCAGGGGACCGGTACGCCGTGAGTATCTTTGTGAATCCCACCCAGTTTGGACCCGGCGAGGATTATGCCCGCTATCCACGTACATTCGCGGCAGACTGCGCCATGGCAGAGGCGGAGGGGGCAGAGGTGGTGTTCGCGCCGGAAGTGAACGAGCTTTACCCGGAGGGCGCCGCAACTTTTGTGGATATGGAAGGCTTGAGCGACCGCCTGGATGGGCAGTCCCGGCCGGGTCACTTTCGCGGCGTGGCGACCGTCGTCGCCAAGCTGCTGACTGCCGCTGAGCCGGACAGGGCATATTTTGGACAGAAGGACGCCGCGCAGGTGGCGGTGCTGCGCAGGCTCGTGACTGACCTGCGGCTGGCGACGGAACTGGTGGTTTGCCCCATTGTGCGCGAGTCGGATGGGCTCGCGCTGAGCTCGCGCAACACCTATCTCAGTTCCGATGAGCGTGCAAGGGCACTGGTGCTGAGCCGCGCGGTGAGGCGCGTGGAAGCGATGGCGGCCGCAGGCGAACATCGCGCCGAGGTCTTGCTGGCGGCATCGCGCGAGACTTTTGCTGCTGAACCTTCTGTCCGGGTTGATTATGCCGCTTTGGTGGACTGGACCACACTGGCTCCGGTTGCGGAGGCCGCGCCAGGCACGCTGTTCGCCGTGGCAGCGTGGGTGGGCGCGACGCGGCTGATTGACAATGCTT
>DASSRV010000031.1:0-4868 GCA_035701605.1 Gammaproteobacteria bacterium | reverse complement strand
TGGAGCACGCCAATCCGCCACCGCCTACTGTTCAGGTCTGGAAGAACGAGGAAAAGGGTTCGGACGTGAATCTGGCCCTGCATGTGCTCAACGACGCATGGCAGAATTCCTACGACTGTGCAGTTATCGTCTCCAATGATTCCGATTTGGCCGAATCGCTGCGATTGGTGAAAGCACAGCATAAAAAGCTCATTGGTATCGTTACGCCCGGAGCACCAATCCGAAAGACTTCCTGGCAACTTAAACAACACGCGGATTTTGTGAAGCCGATTCGTACCTGGATGTTGCAACAAAGCCAGCTTCCCAATCCGATACCCGGCACCAAGATTCGCAAGCCTGTGAGATGGTGATGCCTGTGGGATCGCTTGGCGACACGCTCGGATGGCAGAGCACCATCCAGTCGCTTCATTGGGTCAGTCGCCGCCAGGCTTCCTGATATTTATCCGCTGTCTTTGCGATGACTTCCGCGGGCAACTTCGGTCCCGGTGCCTTCTTGTTCCAGTCGAGCGTTTCCAGATAGTCGCGCACGTACTGCTTGTCGAAAGAGGGCGGACTGATGCCGGGCCGGTAGGTGTCGGCGGGCCAGAAGCGCGAGGAATCCGGCGTCAGCACTTCGTCAATCAGCACCAGACGGTCGTCAGCGTCCAGGCCGAATTCGAACTTGGTGTCGGCAATGATGATGCCGCGCCGACGCGCGTGCTCGGCGGCGAATTTGTAAAGCGCGAGGGTGTGATCCCGCACCTGTCCGGCCAGCGATGCGCCGAGCAACCGGCAGGTTTCCTCGAAGGAGATGTTTTCATCATGCTGCCCCTTCGGCGCCTTGGTGGCCGGCGTGAAGATCGGCTCCGGCAGTTGTGCCGCAAGCGGCAGGTCCGGCGGCAGGCTGATGCCGCAGACCGTGCCGGTTTTCCGGTATTCCTTCCAGCCCGAACCGATCAGGAAGCCGCGTGCCACGGCCTCGATCGGCAGCGCCTTGAGTTTTCTGACCACCACGGCGCGGCCTTCGAGCAGCGCCTGTTCCGCCGGGTCGTGCACGATGTCGTTGACGTGAATATCGGTGAGCTGATTCGGAAGGAGGTGCGTGGTGCGCTCGAACCAGAAGCGCGAAATGCCGTTCAGCACTGCGCCCTTGCCGGGAATCGGATCCGGCAGCACCACGTCGAAGGCCGAGAGCCGGTCGCTGGTGACGATCAGCAGGTGTTCCGGGCCGGCGTCGTAGATGTCGCGCACCTTGCCGCGGTGAATCAGCTTCAGTCCCTTGAGCTGGGTCTCGAATACGGCGGTGGGCGGCGTCGGCATGGAAGCGCGTCCTCGGGAAGGGTCCGGCGGGGCGCTTATCTTCCGTGACGGACGCAATTCTGTCCAGCCGGACGCGCATGAACGGTTAAAATGCCGTTTTCACGCGGAGCGGAACATGGGCTGGTGGGGCACGATCATCGGCGGCGCACTCGGCTGGATGCTGGGCGGGCCACTCGGCGCATTGCTGGGTGCGGTGCTGGGACACGGCTTGTCCGGCGCTGCGCAGGCAGGCTGGACCGGCGCCGGTACCGAGCGCGTGCAGGCGGCATTTTTCACCGCCACGTTTTCGGTCATGGGCCACATCGCCAAGGCCGACGGCCGGGTGTCGGAAGCCGAGATTCGTGCCACACGCGCCGTCATGGCGCACATGAACCTGAATGCCGACCAGCAGCACGCCGCCATCGGCTTGTTCGAGCAGGGCAAGCGCGCGGATTTCCCGCTGGACGCGGTGCTTGCGCAGTTGCACCAGGAGTGCGGCGGGCAGGCGACCCTGTTGCGCATGTTCTTGCAAATCCAGTTGCACGCGGCTTTCGCGGACGGCGCCCTGCATCCCGCGGAACAGGCAATCTTCAACCGCATCTGTGCGGCGCTGGGCATCTCGCAGGCGGAATTGCGCCAGCACGAAGACTTCGTGCGCAGCCAGCATGGATTCGGCGGTGGTCAGGCTGCCACGGCACGCCCGGACAAGCTTGCAGCCGCATACCGCACGCTGGGTGTGTCAGCCGACGTGGACGATGCCGGGATCAAGAGAAGCTATCGCAGGCTCATGACCGAGAACCATCCCGACAAATTGGTGGCAAAGGGTTTGCCGGAAGAAATGATCACGCTCGCGCAGGAGAAAGTGCAGCAGATCAATGTGGCCTACGATGTCATCAAGGCGGCGCGTGGGATCAAATAATCGTGTTATTCACAAGCCGTGTGGCAATACAAGACTTGCCCCCGAGTTTCTCGAATAACCGTGTTATTCGCAAAGTCGGAATAACAGATGTGGCAATACACCCGGAGGTTCAAAGGTTCAAGGATTAGATTTCTTATCTAGCGACGTGTCGCTTTGACATGCCCTTCAAGAGATTGCTTCATGGGTTGCTTATACTTGGGTTTTTGTTCGGCGACAGATTCGACGAATGCGATACGATGTTGGCGAGCATGGTCCTGCATATCTATTCGCACACCGTTTGCAATCTGCTCATATATATGGATAAGTTCCGATGCTTCTTTTTTTTCAGGCAGGAATCGAAATGCGGAGGCTGCCAAATATTCGAGCTGCTCATCAAACGCCAACCATCGTCTACCTTCGGCCTCTGCTACCTGACCAGTCGTGTTTGACCCGGCAAAAATGTCTACAACCAGATCTCCTGGCTCCGTAAGAAAACGGATGAAAAATTCTGGTAGCTTGGTCGGAAATCTGGCCGGGTGAGCCCGAATTCCAATAGTCTTACAGCCACTTAAATACTGACCATTGGATTCGCTATTTGAAATCTGGAGTAGGTTTGATGGAATAGCCCCCCCATTATCTTTTCCAAATCCGGCACTAACGTCATGTCCAGATGGCCGTCCCTTTGGAGTGTAGAACTTCGCCGGGTTCCGAATCAGTTTTTTCATTCTTTCACCGTATGGAGACAGAACTTTCGTTACATCTGCTTTTGGCCATTCGGTTTTGCTTAGCCACCAAACTGTATTGACGGAATCTTTCACGCGCAACTTGCGCTTATTTACCCATTCGATTGGACTTGGAAGCTTTGAAGGGTTGTGCCAGAAAAATTCTTCCGCGAGATGAAATCCAATTTCATCACAAAATCGTACCAGAACGCGGTAGTTATATAAGCTGCGAACGGGAACCCCTTTCTTGTAAGCGCCGCCTAGATCGAGGACGAAACTGCCGTCATCCGTGAGCTTTCTGCGAACAAGAGTGGCAAATTCAGTTAGCCAGTCAATGTATTCGTGCTGTTCTTTGTTCCCATATTCCTTCTTTCGCAAGAGGGCAAATGGCGGGCTCGTGATTACAAGATTTATGGAGTTGTCAGGAAGCCGTTCCAGAAGCAAGCGTGAGTCGCCGCAATAGGCGGCCCCATGTCCCGTGACGTATGCTGGCTCAATATTGAGGTGAAAATGATTCATACGTTACTTATAGTCTGTAGACCTAAAGAAGTCAACCCATAATCCTTACATTATGGGGAAACGTAAAGATTCGCAAGCGCTACGGGCTTTGTTTGCCGCCAATCTGAGGAATCTGCGTCAAACGCGCGGAATTTCACAAGAACGGTTGGCAGAATTAGCTGGACTTCATCGCACCTATGTAAGTTCGGTTGAACGTGGCGCGCGCAATATTTCGATTGACAACATCGCGCGCCTTGCCAGGGCATTGGACGTTTCGCCAGATAAATTATTGGAGGAAACGTAATGTTGCGGGCACACCGAGACTTGTCCAAACTGAAGAAACTCTTTCCGCATATTCGCCAGTATCAAGCGCTGGCAGCTCGCCATGGAATAAATGATGTTTTCCAAGATAATGGCGGGAAGTTATTGCAAGTACTACTGATAATGGGACTGCGTGTGAGCCCTGGGCGGGAGGGAAATGATGCGTTCGATCGAGATGGGAATGAATATGAACTGAAATCAGTGAACATTGAGTTGACCAAGAGCTTCTCAACACATCATCATATGAATCCAACCATTATCAAGAAGTATCGCAAGGTTGACTGGATTTTTGCTGTGTATCGGAATATTGAGATTCAGGCTATATATCGCCTCACGCCAAAAGATCTTGAGCCGTACTATAGAAAATGGAAAGCTAAGTGGCTCGCTGATAAACGCAAGGATATTAACAATCCAAAGATATCTTTAAGCTATGTCGTAAAAAATGGTGAACTGATGTATAAGGCGGTCACAACTGTCCGTAAGGGGAATTAGGGTTAGGTCTTGTCTTGACGCATCGCCAATCGGTTAGCTGAAAAAGGCGAAGGTACCAGTCATCGCCACAATGATGACGATGATCCCCAGCACCAGGTTGATGGCGATGAGCAGGCGAATCTGACTCAGCGCCTTGCCGGTGACACTGGCGTCGCCGGCCGCCAGGCCACGCTGCAGGCGCCGGTAGGGTGCGAAGTACACGTGCGCGAACAGCAGCATCATGAGCAGCCCCAGGCCGAACATGGCATGCACGAACAGGGGCGCCTGTGCGAAGCCGCCCAGATTGACGAACAGCATGTAAAGGCCGCTCGCCAGAATCACGATCACGGCCACCCAGACCCAGCCGAAGAAGCGCCGGAACACGCCGGCCCAGATGCGGGCACGCAGCAGTGGTTCCTCTGCGGCAAGCGCGGGCCGGAGCGCCAGATACGCAAAGAACATGCCGCCGACCCAGATCACCACGGACAGGACGTGCAATGTGACAGCGATACCCATGTGTGCGAACCTCGGTCTGGTCGGGCGTGTCGCGCGGGTGGCGACAATCCGGTAGAGTGTAGCGCCACCAGCCGATCGCGCGGGATACCCGTATGACGGATTTTCGCATCGCCCCCTCGATTCTGTCCGCGGATTTCGCCCGCCTGGGCGAGGAAGTGGACAAG
>DASSRV010000030.1:0-6667 GCA_035701605.1 Gammaproteobacteria bacterium | reverse complement strand
CGCTGGGCGGCGATCAGGCTGGCGATGCCGCCGGCCGCCAGCGCCAGCAGCCGGTCCAGTTCCTCGCGCCGGAAGGCGTGACCTTCCGCGGTGCCCTGGATTTCGATGAACGCGCCGGCGTCGTTCATCACCACGTTCATGTCGGTTTCGGCGTGCGAGTCTTCCTGGTAATCGAGGTCCAGCACCGGCTCGCCGTCCACGATGCCGACCGACACCGCCGCCACTGCGCCATGGATCGGGTCGTGCCGGATCAGCTTGCGCGCGAGCAGCGTACGTACCGCGTCGCTGAGCGCCACGTAGGCCCCGGTGATGGCCGCAGTGCGGGTGCCGCCATCGGCCTGCAGGACGTCGCAATCGAGCGTGATGCTGCGCTCGCCCAGCGCTTCGAGGTCCACCACCGCGCGCAGTGCACGGCCGATCAGCCGCTGGATTTCAAGCGTGCGGCCGCCCTGCTTGCCGCGCGCGGCTTCCCGGTCCGAGCGGGTATGGGTGGCACGCGGCAGCATGCCGTATTCGGCCGTCACCCAGCCCTTGCCCGCGCCCTTCAGGAAGCCCGGTACGCGCTCCTCCACGCTCGCGGTGCACAGCACGCGGGTGTCGCCGAAGCCGACCAGCACCGAACCTTCCGCGTGACGGGTGTAATGCCGGGTGAGCGTGACGGGGCGCAGCGCATCCGGGGCGCGGTGATCGTGTCGCATCGGGAACTACCTTGGATGATTCGCAGTTGAAAACCCGCACATGATACGCGCGGTTCATTCGAGCCAGCGGAGCGCCACGCCGGTGACGTTGTCGCTGGACGGGGCTGCGCGCGACTCGGCTTCCGCGGCAATCAGGTCCAGCGACAACTGCAATTCCAGCGGTGCGCCGAGTTCGCTGGCGATGTAGCGGTCGTCGAGCGGCGCCCACAGACCATCCGAGCACAGGAGCAGCGTATCGCCGGCCATGAGCGGATGCGTCGGCGCAATGGTGATGGTCGGCAGTTCCGGGTCTCCGCCGAGACACTGGTCCACGAAATTGCGCAAGGGATGCCGGGCCAGCGCGTCGTCGGACAGCAGCCCCTGGCGCGCCAGCATTTCCACCGCGCTGTGATCGCGCGTGCGCACCAGTACCTTGTGATCGCGGATCAGGTAAATGCGGCTGTCCCCGACATGCGCCCAGCAGGCCATGTTGTCCGTGATCACACAGGCGGTGATGGTGGTGCGGGGCCGCACCTCCGGGGGCAGCGCCTCGCCCAGCAGTACTACCGCCTCGTGCGCATCCACGATGCTGGTATGCAGGAATTCCGCCGGATCGTGCATGCTGCCACGGATGTGCTTGAAGGCACGCACCAGCGAATCAATGGCGGCTTCCGCGGCCACGTCGCCGGCCGCGTGGCCGCCCATGCCGTCGGCCACCGCCAGCAGGATGCGGGTATCGGTGACCACCAGGCTGGCGCGGTCCTGATTCTCGCTGCGGTTGCCCTGACGGCTGACCTGGCCGGTTTCGACGTTCAAGCCGGGGCGCCTCGCGTTGGCTTTCGAGGAACGGGGCGTTTAGCTTACCATTCCACCTTGCCTTCACCGCCTCCGGGCACAGGAATCTGCATGATTTGCAGCATGACGGGTTTCGCGCGTGACGAGACGCGTGGCGCGTTCGGCACGCTGGTGTGGGAATTGCGCACGGTCAATCATCGTTATCTGGATATGAGCCTGCGGCTGCCCGAGGAATTGCGCGGCCTGGAGCCGGACTGCCGCGAGCACGTGGCGACGGTCCTCAGACGCGGCAAGCTGGATGCGCAATTGCGCTTCGAACCCGCGGCCGGTACCGCTGCGTTGCAACTGGACGAGGGCCAGATCGGTTCGGTGCTGGCGGCCGCCCGCCGCATCGCCGAGCTGGCTGGCAGTCCGCCCAGTCTCAACGCCCTGGAACTGCTGCGCTGGCCGGGCGTGGTGCGCCAGCCGGCGCTGGATCTGCACGCCGTCAGCGGCGCCGCGCTGAACCTGCTCGACGCGACGTTGGCGAAACTGACCGCGATGCGCGCCGACGAGGGCCGGCGCATTGCCGGCGTGCTGCGCGAGCGGGCACGCGACATCGGCGCCATCGTGCGTGAAGTGCGTGGCCACGGCGACAGTCTGCGCACACGCCTGCACGACAAACTGCATGCGCGTTTCCAGGAGTTGAAACTGGCTGCGGATCCCTTGCGCCTCGAGCAGGAGCTGGTGTTGCTGTTGCAACGGCTGGACGTGGCCGAGGAACTGGACCGGCTCGACAGCCATCTGAGCGAACTGGAGGCGATCCTGAAAAAGGGTGAAGCGGCGGGTCGTCGCCTGGATTTTCTGATGCAGGAGTTCAACCGCGAAGCCAACACCCTGGGTTCGAAGTCGCAGGACAGCGCCGTCACCCGCCTGGTGGTGGAACTCAAGGTACTGATCGAGCAGATGCGCGAGCAGGTGCAGAACCTTGAGTAAACGCGGGCGTCTGTACCTGGTGACGGCACCGTCCGGGGCCGGCAAGACCAGCCTCGTGAAAGCGCTGGTGGGCGACAGCCCGAACCTCGAGTTTTCCATTTCCTACACCACCCGCGCGCAGCGTCCGAACGAGGTGCAGGGCCGCGATTACCATTTCGTGGATGTGGCCCGCTTCGAGCACATGGTCGCGGCCGGCGAGTTCCTGGAGCACGCCCGGGTGTTCGACAACCACTACGGCACGGCCCGGCACACGGTCGAGGCCAGTCTCGCCGCGGGGCGGGACGTGCTGCTGGAAATCGACTGGCAGGGCGCACGCCAGGTGCGCGAGGCCCTGCCCGAGGCGGTCAGCATCTTCATCCTGCCGCCTTCGCGGGCCGAGCTGGAGCGCCGCCTGCGTCACCGCGGCACCGACAGCGCAACGGTCATCGCGCGGCGGCTGCAGGACGCGGTGGCCGACATGTCGCACTGGGACGAGTTCCAGTACGTGGTGGTGAACGACGAATTCGGGCACGCGCTGGCGGCCCTGCGCGCGATTCTGGCAGGCAGGGGGCAGGCCAGCCGCGCCGGACGCCCGGAACTCGCCCCCGTGGTGGCCGCGCTCTTGGCGTGAGGCGGTCGGCTCAGGTAAACTGAAAGGCCCTGATTTTTTTGGCTTTTTCAGTTACGGAGTTTCCATGGCCCGCGTCACCGTCGAAGATTGTCTGGATCACGTTGATAACCTGTTTCAGCTCGTGCTGGTTGCCACCAAACGCGCCCGGCAACTGTCGCGCGGCGTGGAGCCGACCGTGGCCTGGGAAAACGACAAGTCCACCGTGGTGGCATTGCGCGAAGTCGCCGCCGGCAACATCGGTCCCGCGATCCTGGATGAAATCGAGCAGCCCGTCATCGAGGAGCCGGTGGAAGAGCAGCCGGTCGTCATCATGGATGCGGAGGATCCGCTTTAAGGGCTCCAGCGCAGCCGCCATTCCATGAGTCATTCCGCTTCCATCTTCGATCGAGTGCTGGGGAAGCGGGTCACCGGACTGGACGCGCTGCTGTCCAAGCTGCGCGCCTACCTGCCGCCGGAACAAGTCGAGGAAATCCACCGCGCCTACGAATTCGGCGCGCGTGTCCATGAAGGCCAGCGCCGGGTCAGCGGCGAACCTTACATCTCCCATCCGCTGGCGGTCGCCACCCTGCTTGCCGACCAGCGCATGGATTGCCACACCATCGAGGCGGCGCTGCTGCACGATGTCATCGAAGACACGCCCACGCTCAAGGAGGAGCTGACGCGCGATTTCGGCGCCGAAGTCGCACAACTCGTGGACGGCGTCTCGAAGCTGACCCAGATCAAGTTCGAGAGCCGCGAACAGGCCCAGGCCGAGAACTTCCGCAAGATGATCCTCGCCATGGTCGAGGACATCCGCGTGATCCTGATCAAGCTTGCCGACCGGCTGCACAACATGCGTACGCTGGGCGTGATGCCGCCGCCCAAGCGCCGCCGCATCGCGCGTGAGACGCTGGAGATTTACGCGCCCATCGCGCACCGGCTTGGCATGAGCGCGATGCGCATGGAGCTCGAGGACCTCGGTTTCGAGGCCCTGCATCCGCTGCGCTACAAGGTGCTGGCGCGCCACCTCAAACGTACCCGCACGCACCAGAAGGCCATGGTGCAGAAGATCAGCGGCAGTCTGACGGAAGCGCTGGAGCGCGATGAGATTTCAGGCCAGGTCGAGGGCCGCGAAAAGCACCTGTACAGCGTTTACCGCAAGATGCGGATCAAGGGCCTGTCGCTCAATGAAGTGCTGGATGTCTATGCGTTCCGCCTCATCGTGGACCGTACCGATACCTGTTACCGGGCGCTCGGCGTGGTGCACAGCCTGTTCAAGCCGGTGCCGGGCAAGTTCAAGGATTACATCGCCATCCCCAAGGCCAACGGTTATCAATCACTGCACACGGTGCTGGTGGGGCCGCAAGGCGTCCCGCTGGAAGTGCAGATCCGCACCGAGGACATGGAGAAGGTCGCGGCCTCGGGCATTGCGGCGCACTGGTTGTACAAGACCAGCGGCAACGCCGCGACCGCGCCGGAAGTGCGTGCGCGCGAATGGTTGAAAGGCGTGATGCAAATGCAGGAAGGCGCCGGCAACTCGCTGGAGTTCCTGGAAAACGTCAAGGTGGACCTGTTCCCCGACGAAGTGTACGTGTTCACGCCCAAGGGCGACATCCACCGTCTCGCGCGCGGCGCCACCGCGGTGGATTTCGCCTATGCGGTGCACACCGATGTCGGCAATGCCTGCGTGGCCGCGAAAGTGAACCGCCGTCTGGTACCGTTGCGGACCCAGCTCGAGAACGGCCAGAGCATCGAGATCATCACCGCGCCCAACGGGCGCCCCAATCCGGCCTGGCTGGGTTTCGTGGTCACCGCCAAGGCACGTGCGAACATCCGGCATTTCCTCAAGAACCTGCAACACGACGAAGCCGTCGCACTCGGCCGTCGCATGCTGGTGCGCGCGCTGGCGGCGCTGTCGCTGAAACTGGAACGCATCCCGCATTCCCGTATTGAAGCGGTGATACGCGAATTCAAGCTGGAGGACCAGGACGAATTGTTCGAATCCATCGGGCTTGGCCAGCATCTCGCGCCGCTGGTGGCGCGGCGCCTGATGCCGGAATCGGACAACGCGGCGGAGGCGGGCAGGCCGGGAGTGCCGCTGCTGATCCGCGGCACCGAGGGGCTGGTGGTGACGTTCGCGCGCTGCTGTCACCCGATCCCCGGCGACGCCATTGTCGGCGTGCTCACGGCCGGCAAGGGCATCGTGATTCACCGTGAGGGCTGTGCCAATCTCGAGGACTACCGCAACCAGCCCGACAAGTGGATCGAGGTGCAGTGGGAGAAACGCATCAAGCGCGAATTCCCGGTCGAGATCCGCGCCGACGTGTCCAATCAGCGTGGCGTGCTGGCGACCGTGGCGGCCGCCATTGCCGAACTGCGCTCCAACATCGAACACGTCAACCAGCAGGATCGCGATGCGCTGACTTCGGTGATCCGCTTCGTGTTCACGGTGCGCGATCGCGTGCACCTGGCGCGCATCCTGCGCAAGCTGCGCAGCCTGCCGCAGGTAATCCGCATACAGCGCACCCGGGCCTGAGCCGCCTTCGAACCCTCTCGATCAGTCTCGTTCAACCCGGGGTTCTTCGGTATGCGTCGAGGACCTGCGTACTGTCAAAGCGGCGAACGGGTGCGCCGGTTGTGGCCCGAACCTACAGATCCAGCCCGGATGTGTTCGCGTTGTCCGGCTTTTGTTTCCGGGATGTCGAGACCGGCCGGATATCCGATTGCCCGGCGTCCATTTGCACGATGATGGTCTTGGCCGAGTTTGGATCGGGCAGTTTCTTGATCATGGCGCGCAGATGCATGCGTTGGGCGCCGTTTAGAAGACGAATGCTGTGCCAGGGGTGGCCCAGTGTTGGTACTGTTGCAAGGTCACACTCCCCTCCTGCCCCACCCCAGGTCCACCCGCAACTCATCAGGGTCAGTTGCGTTGCATTCCGCCGCATCCTGAACCATCCCTGGGTGCCGCATTCCAGATACCCATGTATACCGCCGTCCAATCTGCACACCATGTCATCAACATATTTCGGGTTGTTGTCGAAGGGTCTTTTGAGGGCCACCTTGACCTCTTGCAGGGTGCGCACCAGCTTCCGGATGCCCTTTACCTGGATGTCGTTCAGCTTTGTCGTGTTCAGCTTTGTCGTGTTCGGCTGTGAGGTGGCCGATTTCGCAGCTTGCTGCGCGGCGGGGACCGGCGTCTTGTCCTGATCGGACTGACCCGCCAGGGCCGGTGAGGCAATCAACAGCCCCAGCACGCATGTAGCGATGGTTCTCGTCAGGTTTTTCGATTGATTGTGTTCATGATTGCACTCCTGTTTTTTGGTTTGTGCCTGCAATATCGGTGCAGGGTATTTTGTCTAAATTGACTACCGCCTTGTTCCGGGTATCAATGCCGCTGGTCCTGGAGATATTCAGAGCGGAGGTTGGCCGATCTGGCGGCGTGGCAATTCCCTTTTCATGAAGACGAGTCGTTTGCTGGCGCTGCTTTTGAGCGCGCACTGGGCGCAAGTGTCTTGGTGACCTCCGGATCGGGTATCTTCTCAAGCAATGTTTTCAATGATCCGCCGTTTACCGGTATGTGAAGCATGTGGTTGGGTTGATTGGCGACGATACTCTCCATGGCACGGGTTTT
>DASSRV010000029.1:0-2776 GCA_035701605.1 Gammaproteobacteria bacterium | reverse complement strand
CGCGCTGCTACGCCAATCCCGAAATCCTGGAACGCGTCGGCACCGAACGCTCGCAGGAAGGCTGCCTGTCCGTGCCGGGATTCTATGATGAAGTCGAGCGCGCCGAGCGTGTGCGGGTACGCGCCCTGGATCGCGACGGCAAGCCGGTGGAGTTTGAAACCGACGGGCTGCTGGCGGTGTGCATCCAGCATGAGATTGACCACCTCGACGGCAAGCTGTTCGTGGATTACCTGTCCGAGCTGAAGCGTCAGCGCATCCGCAAGAAGCTGGAAAAAGAACAGCGCGAAGCGCGTGCGCGTCAACCCGCCGGCGCGCCGGCCATCTGAACGCTTTCACGCCGCATCCCGTTTTTCCTTCACGGAGCGCGCCATGACCACGCGCCTGCGCATCGCGTTTGCCGGTACACCGGAATTTGCGGTCGTGCCACTGGCCGCGCTGCGCGAGGCCGGCCACGCATTGGTCGGTGTGTGGACCCAGCCGGATCGGCCGGCCGGTCGCGGCCACAAACTGGCGATGTCGGCAGTGAAACAGTACGCACTCGCGCATGGCCTGAGCGTGCATCAGCCCGCGAGCCTGCGCGATGCGACGACGCAGGCCGAGCTGCGCGCCGCTGCGCCGGAGGTCATGGTGGTGGCGGCTTACGGCATGCTGCTGCCGCGCGCGGTGCTGGCGTTGCCGCGTCACGGTTGCCTCAACATCCATGCCTCACTGTTGCCACGCTGGCGTGGCGCCGCGCCGATCCAGCGCGCCATGCTGGCCGGGGACGCGGAAACCGGCATCACCATCATGCAGATGAATGCACGCATGGACGCCGGCGACATGCTGACGACGCGCCGCACGCCGATTGAAGCACGGGACACCGCGCAAAGCCTGCACGACCGCCTCGCGCAACTCGGCGCGCAGGCGATCCTGGACGTGCTGTCGCACATCGGTACCTGGCAACCCGTGGCACAGGATCCGGCGCAGGTGACCTTCGCGCCCAAGTTGACGCACGCGGAAGCGCGGCTCGACTGGACGCGGCCGGCCGTGGCGCTGGCGCGTTGCGTGCGCACCTACAACCCCTGGCCGATGGCGTACGCGCTGTGGCAAGGTCAGCCACTCCGCATCTGGGCCGCGGAAGTGCAGGCACTCGACACGCCGGCCCAACCCGGCGAAGTCATCGCCTGTACGGAAGCGGGTCTGGATGTCGCGACCGGCACCGGCTGTCTGCGCATCACCACCGTGCAGGCAGCGGGCAAGCGCGCGATGCCGGCCGCGGCATTCTGTCGCGGTCGCGCGCTGATCGGCGCACGGTTGGATTGATGGCCGGGGCCGCGCCGCGTGCGCTTGCTGCGCAGGTGCTGGTGGCGGTGTGGCGCGATAGCGCGCACCTCGACACCGCGCTCAGACAGCGACGCATGCCGCAGGCAAACCTGCGCGATGCCGCGCTGACGCAGGAACTGACCTACGGCGTACTGCGCTTCCAGCCGCGACTGGAATTCTGGCTGGCGCGGTTGCTCAGGCAGCCACTCAAGGCCGCGGATCTCGACGTCCATGCGCTGCTCCTGATCGGCCTGTATCAGCTCGATGCCCTGCGTGTGCCGGCGCACGCCGCGGTGAAGGAAACCGCCGAGGCCTGCCGCCGCCTGAACAAACCCTGGGCCGTGAAACTGCTGAACGCGGTGCTGCGCCGTTTCCAGCGCGAACACGATGCGCTGCGTAGTGCCGCGCAACAGGACGAAGCGGCGCACTTCGCGCATCCGGCGTGGTTCATCGAGCGGCTGCGCGACGAGTGGCCGGAACGCTGGCAGGACATCCTCGAAGCCGGCAATGCACGGGCCCCGCTCAGCCTGCGCGTGAACCGCTGCCGCAGCACGCGCGCCGGGTTGTTGCAGCGGTTTGCCGAGGCCGGCATCGTCGCGCAGGCCGGCAGCGTTGCCGCGGATTGCGTGGTGCTGGAGCAGGCGCGCGATGTCGAAACCCTGCCGGGTTTTGCCGAGGGCCTGTTCTCGGTGCAGGACCAGGCCGCGCAACTTGCCGCGCCGCTGCTCGGGATCGAGCCCGGCATGCGGGTGCTGGATGCCTGCGCGGCACCCGGCGGCAAGACCGGGCACATCCTGGAATGCTGCCCCGAAGTCGGCGCGCTGCTGGCGCTGGATACCGATGCGCTGCGCAGCGCGCGCATCCGTGCCAACCTGGAACGGCTCGGGCTGGCCGCGGAGCTGCGCGTGGCAGATGCCACGCGCCCGGCGGAATGGTGGGATGGCCGCCCGTTCCAGCGCATCCTGCTGGATGCACCGTGTTCCGCGACCGGGGTCTTGCGGCGCCATCCGGACATCAAGGCGCGACGACGTCCGGCCGATGTGAGTGCCGTGACGGCATTGCAGGCTGCGCTGCTGGACGCACTCTGGCCGCTGCTCGCGTCCGGGGGTAAGCTGCTGTATGTCACCTGTTCGGTGCTGGCGGAAGAGAATGCGCAGCAGATCGGCCGCTTTCTTGCCGCCCACCCCGAAGCCCGCGCACTGCCGTTGCCGGAACATTGCGGCGTGGCGGCCGGAGCCGGACGCCAGATACTGCCCGGAACCCAAGGCATGGATGGATTTTTTTATGCCGCTGTGTCGAAACCCTGAGCACGGTCCGGTCGCAACATGAGGCGTGCGTCGGGCGTTCCGTCGTTGCCGCTGCGCCGCGCGCTGATCGTGCTGGGCTGCGTGCTGTGCCTGGGCGCGGCTCCCGCGCTGCATGCGGACGACAACGAGCCCGGCTTCACCATCCGCACCGCGTTCACCGAATTGCT
>DASSRV010000028.1:0-3388 GCA_035701605.1 Gammaproteobacteria bacterium | reverse complement strand
GCGCGATTTGGACATCTTCTGGCCGCTGACGGTCAGGAAGCCGTGCGCGTACACCGCCGTCGGCGTGCGGAAGCCGGCACCGGACAGCATGGCCGGCCAGAACAGGGTGTGGAAATACGTGATGTCCTTGCCGATGAAGTGGTACAGCTCGGTCGTGTCGCGATTTTCCGCGGTCCAGAAATCGTCGAAGCGCAGTTTGCTGGCCGGATTCTTTTTCTTGCTGTCGCACAGGTTCCTGAAACTCGCCATGTAGCCGATGGGCGCATCCAGCCACACGTAGAAATACTTGCCGGGCGCATCCGGAATCTCGAAGCCGAAATAGGGCGCGTCGCGCGAGATGTCCCAGTCCTGCAAGCCGGCCTCGAACCACTCATCCAGCTTGCGGGTGACGGCCTCGTGCAGGTGTCCGGCGCGGGTCCAGGCGTGCAGCATGTCCGAGAAATCGCCGAGCTTGAAGAAATAGTGCTCGGATTCCTTTTCCACCGGTCGCGTGCCGGAGATGACCGATACCGGATTCTTCAGGTCGCCGGGCGAGTAGGTGGCGCCGCAGTGTTCGCAGGCATCCCCGTACTGATCGGGCGTGCCGCAACGCGGGCAGGTGCCCTTGATGAAACGGTCGGGCAGGAACATCTTTGCCTGCTCGTCGTAGAACTGCCGGATGGTGCGGGTGGCGATGTGGCCGCCGGCCTTGAGCCGTTCATATATAAGGATGGACAGTTCGCGATTTTCGGGCGAATGCGTGGTGTAAAAATTGTCGAGGCTGATCAGGAAGCCTTCGAAATCGCGTTGGTGATCCTTGGCAACCTGCGCGACCAGTGCCTCCGGCGTGATGCCGAGTTCGCGCGCCTTGAGCATGATGGGTGTGCCGTGGGCGTCGTCCGCGCAGACGTAAATGCACTCGTTGCCGACGAGGCGCTGGAAACGGACCCAGATGTCGGTCTGGATGTATTCCAGCACGTGCCCGAGGTGCAGCGGGCCGTTGGCGTAGGGCAGGGCGCTGGTGACGAGGATGCGACGCGGGTTCGGGTTCATTCGTGTTCTGTTCGGGTGTGGGCAAACGCGGAATTTGAGCGCGAAATTATGCCACAGGCGGCGCAGCCGTCGTTCATTCCGACGCGCCGGATGCGGCGGCGATGCTAGAATAACGGCCCGTTTACCGCCTGATTACCCCTGATGTCCGGTATTTCCCGCGAACAGATTGAAGCCGCCCTGCGCGGTTTCCAGGAGCCGTATCTGGGCACCGATCTGGTGTCGGCCAATGCCGTGCGCGACATCCGCACCGAGGGTGGAGACGTCACGGTGTGGATCGAGCTGGGCTATCCCGCCGGTGACTGGCCGGACGCACTGGCCGGGAAACTGATCGCCGCGATGCAGGCCGTGCCCGGTGTGCAGACGGCGCATGCGGACGTGGCGGTGCACATCCAGTCGCATGCGGTGCAGCGCAATCTCACGCCGCTGGCGGGCGTCAAGAACATCATCGCGGTGGCGAGCGGCAAGGGCGGGGTCGGCAAATCCACGGTTGCCGTCAACCTGGCGCTGGCACTGGCGGCGGACGGTGCCGCGGTCGGTATTCTGGATGCCGACATTTACGGGCCGAGTCAGCCGCGCATGCTGGGCCTCTCGGGCCGGCCGTCGAGCCGCGATGGCAAACACATCCAGCCCATGACCGGCCACGGCATCCAGTGCATGTCCATCGGCTTCCTGATTGACCAGGAAACGCCGATGGTGTGGCGCGGGCCGATGGTGACCCAGGCCTTGACGCAACTCATCAACGATACCGAATGGCAGGCGCTCGATTACCTGATCGTGGACATGCCGCCCGGTACCGGCGACATCCAGTTGACGCTGGCGCAGAGGGTGCCGGTGTCGGGCGCGGTGATCGTGACCACGCCGCAGGACATTGCGCTGCTGGATGCGCGCAAGGGACTCAGGATGTTCCAGAAAGTCGAGATCGGCATCCTCGGGGTGGTGGAGAACATGAGTACGCATGTCTGCTCGCAGTGCGGCCACGAGGAACACATTTTCGGGCAGGGCGGCGGTGAGCGCATGGCGCAGGAATACGGCGTGCGGTTTCTGGGCGATCTGCCGCTGGAGCTCCGTATTCGTGAGCAGACCGATAACGGCAAGCCGAGCGTCGTGGCCGAACCCGAGGGTACAATCGCGCAGCGTTATCGCGACATCGCGCGCCGCACGTCGGCGCAACTCGCCCTGAACGGCAGGGATTATGCCGGGGCGTTCCCGAAAATCGTCATCGAAGAATGAAATCCTGCGGCCATGGGCCGTATCCACAATCAGGTGAGACCCGCATGAGCATCAAGTCCGACACATGGATCAAACGGATGGCCGCCGAGCACGGCATGATCGAGCCCTTCGAGCCGGGGCAGGTACGTCAGAACGGCGGCGGCAAGATCGTCTCCTACGGCACGTCAAGCTACGGCTACGACGTGCGCTGCGCCGATCATTTCAAGATCTTCACCAACATCAATTCGACCATCGTGGACCCCAAGGCGTTCGACGAGAAGAGCTTCGTGGATTTTCGCGGTGATTGCTGCGTGATCCCGCCCAATTCCTTCGCGCTGGCGAGCACCGTCGAGTATTTCCGCATCCCGCGCAGCGTGCTGACGGTGTGCCTGGGGAAATCCACCTACGCGCGTTGCGGCATCATCGTCAACGTCACGCCGCTGGAGCCGGAATGGGAAGGCCACGTGACGCTGGAATTCTCCAACACCACGCCGCTGCCGGCCAAAATCTACGCCAACGAAGGCGTCGCGCAGATGCTGTTCTTCGAATCCGACGAAGTTTGCGAAACCAGTTACAAGGATCGCGGCGGAAAATATCAGGGACAGCGGGGCGTAACCTTGCCGAAGACGTAAGCACACGTAGGTTGGGCTGACGAAGGAAGCCCAACGTATGTGAATTTATATTGCGCGGGGACTGGCTCCGGATTAGGGCGGTGACGGAAATGACACCGGCAGGGATTTCGGGGAACGGTTGGATGTTGGGCTTCCTGCGTCAGCCCAACCTACACGAACTAAAACCAGATGGGATGGTTGGAGTATTCTTGATATCCAAGACTTCACGGCAAGAATGATTTTATGAGTCGCAGTGAATCTGTTTTATATCGTACGGGCCAGGCATGGAAATTCTGGGTTTTGCCTATAGGCACGCTGCTCTGTTTTGCTATTCTCATTGGTGTGGAACGATTCAAAGAAGCTCTACCTGGGATTTGGTTTATCACGGTAATGTTTTTTATTGTGATGGTCCAAATCTCATGTATCGCCTTCCCACTGATTGCAATAAAATGTCCCCACTGTGGAGCGCAGTGGCTCTGGCGTGCTTTTTCAAGAGAGGCCAGTAAAAACTGGCTCGATAAAATCATGCTGTCAAA
>DASSRV010000027.1:0-3785 GCA_035701605.1 Gammaproteobacteria bacterium | reverse complement strand
GGCAGACTGAGCCGCAAAGTCACGGGCTGGGCCGCGTATTACTGGGGCAACCACGCCTTCACCACCTCGATCATCACGGTCTTTTTCCCGATTTTCTTCAAGGATTACTGGAGCCACGGCTCGGACGTGACCCTGAGCACGTTCCGGCTCGGCATCGCCAATTCCATCGCCAGCCTGGTGGTGGCGGTGTCGGCACCGGTACTGGGTGCAATCGCGGATCGTGGCGGCCACAAGAAACGCTTTCTGATGTTTTCGGCCTTCATGGGCGCGGTGTCGGTGCTGGCGCTGCATTTCGTCGGCAAGGGCGCCTGGGAATGGGCGGTGGTGTTTTACGTGCTGGCGTCCATCGGCTATTTCTGGGGCAACGTGTTCGGCGATTCCATGCTGGTGAGTGTCGCGGAGCCGGGTCGCCTGGATCGCACCTCGGCGATCGGGTATTTCGCGGGCTATCTCGGCGGCGGCCTGTTTCTGGTGCTGGGTGTCGCCATGAGCCTCAAGCCGCAGTGGTTCGGGCTCGCGGATGCGGCCACGGCGGTGCGCTGGATTCTGGTGTTTACCGCGATCTGGTGGGCGCTGTTCTCGCTGCCGTTGCTGTTCCTGGTGCCGGAGCCGCCCGCGACCGGCGGCCGCGCCGGTTTTGGTGCCGCCGTGCGCGACGGCTTTGGCCAGATTGTCACCACGTTCCGGCACGTGCGTGCGTATCGGCCGGTATTTCTGTTCCTGATCGCGTACTGGGTTTACATTGACGGCGTCAACACCGTGATCCAGATGGCGGTGGACTACGGCAAGGCCATCGGCTTCAGCACCGCAAATCTGATCCTGGCGGTGCTGCTGGTGCAGTTCATCGGCGTGCCTGCGGCGCTGATTTTCGGCCGCATCGGCGAGCGCATCGGGGCCAAGCGCGGCATCTTCATCGGCCTGACGGTGTATGTGCTGGTCTCGGTGTTTGCCGCGTTCATGAGCCGCGCCTGGGAGTTCTTCGTGTTGGCCGGGATGATCGGTCTGGTGCAGGGCGGGGTGCAGTTGTTGAGCCGTTCGTATTACGCGCGCCTGGTGCCGCCGGAGCGGGCCGGCGAGTTTTTCGGTTTTTACAATATGCTGGGTGAGTTCGCCGCCATCATCGGGCCGTTCCTGATCGGCCTGGTGAGTTACGCAACCGGCAGCCCGCGGCTCTCGATCCTGTCGGTTATCGTGCTGTTTGCCGTGGGCGCCGTTCTGCTGATGCGGGTGGACAGCGGCAGCGCGTCCGAAGCCGCACGCCGTTCGGGCTGAAGTGCGGAAAAGCCCCAATTTGGCCGTCATTCATGGCAGAATCAGGCGCGATGGGCCGGGGCATTCTGCCGCTGCCCGCTGACTGGAGGGCCATTATGAAGCGCTTGTGTCTGGGTCTGATTCCCACCCTGCTTACCGTGTTGCTGGCGGCTTGCGGATCCGCCAAACCCACGTTTGCCCTGATTGGCGTGCCGGAGCAGTTGTCCTACACCGACAGTGCCAACCTGCTGTTCGACAACGGTAACTGCACGTATGTGATTTACCGCGGCAACAGCGTGACGCCGCCGGAAGTGGTTACCCCCTGCACACTGCTCAAGGACGAGAAGGACGCGCTTGGCGATCCGCATTCGATCGTGGAAGTGCAGTTCAACACGCCCAAGGGACCGCAGACCCTGTCGCTGCATGCCACCGGCAAGAACAATGAACATGCCAAGGCGGTGCCGGACATCGGCATGTACCTGCCGCGAGACTGGGCCCAGGCCGAGCCCGCGCCCAGACTGATGATCAAGAGTACCGGCCCCGGCAAGCTATACAGCAATCTCACCCTGCACATTGGTGGCGTGCGCTGCGCGCTGGCCATCACGGCCGTGGCCAATGGCGACGCGGAGAGCGACATGCCATGCGGCCTGAGCTCGTGGAGCGACAGCGCCATTTCGGTCGCGATTCCGGGCGCGCTGGTATCGAGTGCGTACACCAGTCGCAGTTGGTCCCTGACCTTCGCCAAGGACTCCACGACCGGGAGCTGGAAATTGATGAAGGTGCCGCCGGGCTTCCCGTCCGACTTCGCGGTTTCCGAGGATACCGCACCGGCTCCTGCGCCTGCGGCCCATACCTGAGCAGGACCCGCAAGCTTGTATAAATAAAGAACCCGGCATCAGCCGGGTTCTTTGTCTGACACGGGTCTATTTTCTTGACTTCGCTTCCCAGTCGCGCAACGCAGTCAGCGTATTGGCGACATGCTGATCCGGATTGAGATTGGTGTAGGTGTAGAGGATGCTGCCGTCCGGCGCGATCACGTACGAGGTGCGGTTGGCGTATTTGTTGTTCTGCGGCAGGACCGCATCGTAGGCGGCCATGATTTTCTGATCGGTATCGGCTGCAACCGCGAACTTGCTGCGGCATTCGCTCACCGAGAACTTCTTCAGTACTTCGATGTTGTCATGTGACACGCCGATCACGGTCGCGCCCAGCGCATGGTACTTGTCCATGGCCTCGGCGAAGTCGTGCGCTTCGATGGTGCAACCCTTGGTAAATGCGGCCGGGTAGAAATACAGCACCACCGGACCCTTCTTGAGGGCATCCGCCAGCGAGAATTCAAAGGTCTTGCCGCCGAGTGAGGCTTCGGCGCTGAACAAGGGCGCTTTCGCGCCCACCTTGAGGCTGGCGACGGCGGGCAGGGAACAAAGCAGGCCGAGCAGACCCGCGACGAACAGGAACCGTTTCATGCTGAACCTCCTGGGTGCATGGCACCGCTGGTAAAAACGTCAATGCTGCGTGATGGCGCGCAGGCTGACCGAAAACGTGATGTCCACCTGATTGCCGACCCAGCGCGTGTCGGACCACTGGCCAAGGCCGATGTGGTAATCGAGACGCTGGATGACAAGCTTGCCTTCGAGTTGTGCACCCTGTCCGGCATCGGGTGTGAACGTGAAGGGCACCGTGATGTCGCGCGTGACATCGCGCAGCGTCAGTTGACCGCGCACTTCGTAGCGGTTCCCGCCCAGTGCGCGCACCGATTCGCTCTTGAACAGCCCTTGCGGCCAGCGTGCCACGTCGAAGAAATCCGCGCCGCGCAGCGCCGTATCCAGTTCCGGCAATCGTGTGTCCACCGAGGCCATGGTTATCCGCACCTCGATGCGATCGGCTTTGTCATCGCCGGGGGTGATGCAGATGAGACCGTCATAGGCGCCAAAAGTGCCGTTCAGGGGCGCGCCGGCCTGACTGATGCTGAAACGGATGCTGCCGTCCTGCTGCAACGGCGCCCAGCAGCCGGCGTACGCGGGAGCCGTGAACAGCAGGCCGATCAGACCGGTCAACAAGAGGACATGAAATTTCATTGCCGGGCTCCGTCGGATCTGCTTGCTCCGGTGAACGGCAGCATGCGCGACAACACGGTGTCGTGACACACCAGGTGGTGCCAGAACGCCGCCCCGGCATGCACGCAGACCACGGCCAGCAGCAGCCAGGCCATGCTTTGGTGCGCGGTCAGCAACATTCCGGCAAGCGCCTTGTCCGGTGCCACCAGGTTCGGAAGCGGCAACAGACCGAACCAGCTCACGCTCAGATTGGAGGCTGACGACAGCAGCCAGCCGATGGGCGGCAACAGCAGCAGCAGCACATACAGCAGTGCGTGCGAGACATGCGCTGCGCGTGCGATCAGCGGACGGGTTGCGGCCGGCAGCGGCGGCGCGGGTGTATACAGGCGCCATGCCAGTCGCAGCAGCATCAGCACGAAGATGGTGATACCGATGGACTTGTGCCGCGCCAGCAGAATCAGTCGCTCCAGACTCACC
>DASSRV010000026.1:0-5378 GCA_035701605.1 Gammaproteobacteria bacterium | reverse complement strand
CAGGTAGGCCAATGCGTCCTTGATCTCGGCGCGTTCGAAAAACCGCAAGCCGCCGTACACGCGATATGGCAGGCGGGCTTCCAGCAACCGCTCCTCGAACACGCGCGATTGCGCATTGGAACGGTACAGCACCGCGACATCGCTGCGCCTGCCGCCTTGATCCTGCCACTGGCGGATGCGTTCGACCACGAACTGCGCCTCGTCCTGCTCGTTGTAAGCGGCATACACGTGGATCGGTGCGCCGTCCCGGCCCTCGGTCCACAGGTTCTTGCCCATGCGCGCACTGTTGTTCGCGATCAGGGCATTCGCGGCCTTGAGGATGTTGCCGGTGGAACGGTAGTTCTGCTCCAGGCGCACGGTGCGCGTGCCGGGAAAATCCTGTTCAAAACGCAGGATGTTCTCCAGTTTCGCGCCGCGCCAGCCGTAGATGGACTGATCGTCGTCGCCCACCACGAATGGCGCGCCTCCGGCACCGGCCAGCAATCTGATCCAGGCGTACTGGATGGCGTTGGTGTCCTGGAACTCGTCCACCAGCACGTGACGGAAGCGTTGCCGGTAATGCGCGAGCAGCTCCGCGTTGTCGCGCCACAGCTCCAGCGCGCGCAGCAGCAGTTCCGCGAAATCCACCAGCCCGCCGCGCGCGCAGGCTTCCTCATAGGCACGGTACACACGCAGCATGTTGTGCAGGAAGGGATCATCGCTGTCCTGCACGTGACGGGCGCGCAGGCCCTCGTCCTTGCGCGAATTGATGAACCACGCCGCCTGCCGCGGCGGATACCGCGATTCGTCGAGATCGAGATTCTTGAGCATACGCCGGATCAGGCGCTGCTGGTCTTCAGCGTCCAGAATCTGGAAGGTCTGCGGCAAGCCGGCCTCGCGCCAGTGCTGACGCAGCAGCCGGTGTGCGAGACCGTGAAACGTACCGACCCACATGGCGCCGGCCGGCTGGCCCTGCAACTGCTCGATGCGGTTGCGCATTTCGCCGGCGGCCTTGTTGGTGAACGTGACCGCGAGAATGCCGAATGGCGATACCTGCTCGACCTGGATCAGCCATGCGATGCGGTGTACCAGTACGCGGGTCTTGCCGCTGCCGGCACCGGCCAGCACCAGCACCGGTCCGGTGGCGGCGGTAACCGCTTCACGCTGCGCGGGATTCAGCGGATCAAGCAGGCGGGTGACATCCATGCCGCCATTCTAGCAGGCGCACCGCGGGCAGCCTGTTATACTGATTTCGCTGTGTGAATCCGCACATTCCGGACTGGCTGGCGTGTTCGTGACTTTCGTGCTGTGGCTGCTGTTGCTGATCCTGTGCTGGCCGCTCGCGCTGCTGGCATTGATCCTGTATCCGCTGGTGTGGTTGCTGCTGTTGCCGTTCCGGCTCATCGGCATCACCGTGGATGCGGTGTTTGAATTCCTGACCGCACTGCTGCGCCTCCCCGCGCGCGTGCTGCGCGGCCCGCGCCGGGCCTGAACATGCTGCTGGACCACCACTGGATGCTGCAACTCGTGGTGATCGGTCAGATCATCCTCGCCATGTTTCTCGGCGGCATCATCGGTTTTGAACGCGAACTGGCCAACAAGCCCGCCGGTTTCCGCACCCACACGCTGGTGGCCGGTGCGGCCGCGGCATTCATGGGCATCTCACGCGCTGCTGCCGATTATTACCGGCCCGAACTCGGCCTGCACGGCGTGGAGATGGATCTGCTGCGCGTCGCTGCCGCAATCGTCACCGGCGTGAGTTTTCTCGGTGCCGGCACCATCTTCAAGGATGTCGGCAGCGGCAAGGTCGGCGGTCTGACCACCGCGGCCACCATCTGGGTTTCGGCCGCGGTCGGCATGGCCACCGCGCTCGGGCAACTGCTGATCGCACTCGGCCTGACGCTGATCACACTGGCGGTGCTGCGCGGCATGAAGTGGCTGGAGAAAACCAATGGCCACGGATGAACACACGGCGCCGGCCACGCTCGACGTCACCAGATCTGGAAAAAGATGCTGTTTCTGTCGCGTTCGTGAGCATCGCGCGGCGGGTTTATACTGTGCGCCATGCGCACGTTCACCGATTCGCTGGGCCGCACCTGGGAAGCCGCCACGGCTTTCGGCTCTTATGGCGCGGTACGCCTGATTTTCTCGCGTCGCGGCGACACCGAACTGCGTGCCTGCGGCATGCCGGCCGAGACCCTGCACGCGGCCGAGCAGATGCTGGCGGCCTGTCCTGACGCCACGCTCGTGTCCTGGCTGGCCACGGCGGAACCCTGGCAGTGAACGTCGTGCGCAATCCGGCGGTGGTGGTTCTTGCCGCCGCACTCAGTCTCATGGAGGTGAATGCCATGAACCCCGCTTTCAACCTGCACTCGTCGGCATATTCGAACAACGCGTCCATTCCGGCGCGCTACACCTGCACCGATGCGGACGTCTCGCCGCCGCTCAACTGGTCCGGCGCGCCGGACGGCACCCGGAGTTTTGTGCTCATCATGGATGACCCGGATGCACCGGACCCCGCCGCGCCGAAAATGACCTGGGTGCACTGGCTGCTCTACAACATTCCGGCAGGCACACACGAATTCGCGGAAGGCGCTTCGCGAGACCTGCCGTCCGGCACGCGCGAAGGCAGCAACGACTGGAAACGCACCGGCTACGGCGGCCCCTGCCCGCCCATCGGACGACACCGCTATTTCATGAAACTGTATGCGCTCGACACCCTGCTGCCCGACTTGCACACGCCCACCAAGCCGCAACTGGAAGCCGCCATCAAGGACCACGTGCTGGCGCAGGCGACACTCATGGGCACCTACCAGAAACCGTGAACACCCACGCCGTCATGCAGGAGCCGGCGCACGCCTACCGCAGGCGTATCGCAGACCTGCACCGCGAACTCGGCATTCCGGCGGATTACGCGCTGCAACGCGGATTGCCGCTGTGCGAGGAAGCGACCGAACTTGCCGACATCGGCAACGACATCCATCAGCGCCCGCGACAGTTGCTCCCGGTCGCGGCACGCGCCTGGCAGAGCCTGCGCGAGCAGGCGGCGCAGGAGGGCGTGACCCTGCTGGTGGTGTCCGCGTTCCGCAGTGTGGCCTACCAGCGCGACCTGATCGCCGCGAAACTCGCGCGCGGTGAGGCACTGGACGCCATTCTGCGCGTCATAGCCGCGCCCGGTTACAGCGAACACCACACCGGTCGCGCGCTGGATCTCACCGCCCCCGGTCTGCCGCCGCTCGAGGAAAGCTTCGAGAACACGGAGTGCTTTGCCTGGCTACAGGCACAGGCGCCGCGCTTCGGCTTTCACCTGTCCTATCCACGCGCCAATCCGTACGGGTTCGTGTACGAACCCTGGCACTGGGCCTACGCCGACCCCTGAACGCATTGTCCGTGAAATGAAAAAGCTGGTCATGCTGTTGTGCATCGGCATTCTGGGCGCCATTGGCTGGCAGCTTGGCATGCTGCTCGGTATCGGTTTCGCCTGGGCGCTGTCCAGCCTGGGTTCACTGGCCGGCGTCTATGCCGGCTGGCGCATCAACCGCGCCTGGCTGGAGTAAGGCCACACATTCAAAGGGACCCGGACTCATGTCGCAACGACGCTTTCGACGCAAGGTTGAACAACTGCTGGCCGATACCGGCATCCGCGTGGATGGCCGCGAAGCCTGGGATCTCAAGGTGCACGACGCACGCGTGTTCGGCCGGGTGCTGGCACACGGCTCGCTCGGCCTTGGCGAGTCCTACATGGACGGCTGGTGGGACGCGGAAGACCTGGACGGCTTCGCCTGCCGGTTGATGCTGGCCGACATCGAGGAGCACGTACACAGTTGGGACGACATCCTGCACGTCCTGCACGCGCGGCTGACCAACCTGCAGAAACCGTCGCGTGCGTTCGAGGTGGGCCAGCGTCACTATGACATGGGCAACGCGCTGTACAAGCGCATGCTGGACCGGCGCATGATCTACAGTTGCGGCTACTGGAAACAGGCCGACACGCTGGACGCGGCGCAGGAAGCCAAGCTGGAACTGATTTTCCGCAAGCTCGGCCTGACCGCCGGCATGCGGGTGCTCGACATCGGCTGCGGCTGGGGCGGTGCGCTCAGGCTCGCGGCCGAACGCTACGGTATCGAAGGCGTCGGCATCACGGTTTCCGAACAGCAGGCGCAGTATGCGCGCGAAAGCTGCCGCGGCTTGCCGGTTGACATCCGCTTGCAGGACTACCGGTTGCTGGACGAGAAGTTCGACCGCATTTTCTCGGTCGGCATGTTCGAACACGTGGGCTCCAGGAACTACCGTACCTACATGCAGGTGGCGCGGCGTTGCCTGAAACCGGACGGCCTGTTCCTGCTGCACTGCATCGGCAACAACTATTCCGTGCGCACCACCGATGCCTGGATCGCGCGTTACATTTTCCCCAACGGCATGCTGCCTTCGATCCGGCAGATCGGCAGCGCCATCGAACACCTGTTCGTGATGGAGGACTGGCACAATTTCAGCGCCCATTACGACCGCACCCTGATGGCCTGGCGCGGCAACTTCGAGGCGCACTGGGATGAACTGAAACAGGAATACGGCACGATGTTCTACCGCATGTGGCGTTATTACCTCAGCGTCAGCGCCGCCAGCTTCCGGGCCAGGAAAGCCCAGCTCTGGCAGATTGTGCTGTCGCCGCGCGGCGTGCCGGGCGGATACGAGTCCCTGCGCTGAAACCGGCTGTCTGCCGGGCGGAAATCTGGTTCAATAGCTCCGCTTGATCACGACCCGACAGTCGGAGACGGCCCCCATGTTCACACTCCATCCACAGCTTGAAAAAGACACCCTGTCGCTCGGGCGGTTCACGCTGTGTCTGCTGCGGCTGATGAACGACAGCAATTACCCGTGGTTCATTCTGGTGCCGCAGCGCGATGCCGTGCGCGAGATTCACGAGCTTGAAGATACCGACCGGCACCGCTTGTGGGACGAATCCGCGCTGCTGTCGCGTGCGCTGACGCGGGCCTTCTCGCCCGACAAACTCAACGTCGCGGCACTCGGCAACCAGGTGCCGCAATTGCACGTGCATCACATCGTGCGTTACCGACGCGATCCGGCCTGGCCCGCGCCGGTATGGGGCAGGCTGCCGGCGCGGCCCTACCAGAGCGCGGAAGCCGCCAAACTCGTGCGTCTGCTCACGCCCTTGCTGGAAAGCAGTTTCGTTCCGGCCTGATTCCGCGCGCGGTTGTGGGATAATGCGCGCCCCGCCACTCATCCCGTCTCGAGCCATGTCCGCGCGCGAGTTTGTGCCCTTCGTGTTCGATGGTCCGGAACTGGACCGTCTGGCATTGCGGCGCCGTGACGACGCCTGGCTGCGGGACGCACTGCATGCGCCGGACACCTGCTTCGTGCCGGTGTGCGGCGAACAATGC
>DASSRV010000025.1:0-2196 GCA_035701605.1 Gammaproteobacteria bacterium | reverse complement strand
GCCGGCATCCGCGTCGAAGATGGAAGTGCGGGCGTCGCCGCGGAAATCGGTGGAGACGACCTTCTCCTGCGTGTAGCCGAGCACGCCCTTCATCGGGCCTTCGGACGCTGCCTTCATGGCTGCGCAGATCTGCTCGTACGTCGTGTCCTGCTTCAGCTCCACCGTCAGGTCCACCACCGACACGTCGGAGGTCGGCACGCGGAAGGACATGCCGGTCAGCTTCTTGTTCAGTTCCGGAATCACCACGCCCACAGCCTTCGCTGCACCCGTCGATGAAGGAATGATGTTTTCGAGAATGCCGCGGCCGCCGCGCCAATCCTTGTTCGACGGACCATCGACGGTCTTCTGCGTCGCCGTGGTGGCGTGCACCGTCGTCATCAGGCCGCGCTTGATGCCGAATGTGTCGTTCAGCACCTTGGCGATCGGAGCGAGACAGTTCGTCGTGCACGAGGCGTTCGAGATGATCGCCTGGCCCGCGTAGGTCTTGTCGTTCACGCCGAACACGAACATCGGCGTGTCGTCCTTCGATGGGGCCGACATGATGACTTTCTTCGCGCCAGCGGTGATGTGCTTCTGCGCTGTTTCCTTGGTGAGGAACAGGCCCGTCGATTCGACCACGATGTCGGCACCGACTTCATTCCACTTCAATTCCGCAGGATCCTTGACGGCGGTAAGACGGATCTTGCGGCCGTTCACGATGAGCGTGTTGCCGTCGACCGCAACCGTACCCTTGAAACGTCCGTGCACGGAATCGTGCTTCAACATGTAGGCGAGGTAGTCCGGCTCGAGCAGATCGTTGATACCCACGATCTCGATGTCCGGAAAATCCTGCGTGGCCGCGCGAAACACCATGCGCCCAATGCGACCGAACCCGTTGATGCCGACTTTGATGCTCATTAACTGCTCCAATGAAAAATAACCCGGTCGCCGAATTTCCGGCCCTGACGTCCAGCCATTGCTTGTCTGCTCAGGCCGGCGCCCGGTTTTTTATTTCTGCGCCTGAAGAATCGACTCCACCACTTTCACCACATTTTCAACCGTGAACCCGAAATGCTTGAACAGATCCTTGCCAACCCCCGAGGCGCCGAAGCTGTGCATGCCCACGACGGCGCCCCGACTGCCAACGTAACGCCACCACGTTTCAGGCGCCGCCGCCTCGATGGCCACACGCTTTTCGACTGCACGCGGCAGTACTTGTTCGCGATAGGCCTCATCCTGCGCGTCGAACACGCTAGTGCAAGGCATCGACACCACGCGCACACGACGACCGCTCAGCGCCTGAGCGGCTTCCACCGCCAGTGCCACCTCCGAGCCGGTCGCGATCAGGATCAGTTCGGGAGTTCCCTCGCAATCCTTGAGTACGTAACCGCCGCGGCGTACTGATTCGACCTGCGCTGCGCTGCGCGTCTGCGCCGGCAGGGCCTGGCGCGTGAGTGCCAGCACCGTAGGACCATCGCGATGCTCGATGGCATGGGCCCAGGCCACGGCGGTTTCAAGGGAATCACACGGACGCCACAGCGTCATGTTGGGAATGATGCGCAGGCTCGGAATGTGTTCGATGGGCTGATGGGTCGGACCGTCTTCGCCCAGGCCGATGGAATCGTGAGTCATGACGTAGATGACTCTCTGCTTCATCAGCGCCGACATGCGCATGCCATTGCGTGCGTAGTCGGAGAACACCAGGAATGTGCCCCCGTAAGGGATGTAACTACCATGCAGCGCGATGCCGTTCATGATCGCTGCCATGCCGAACTCGCGCACGCCGTAGTGCAGATAGTTGCCGGACGGATCGGCGCCGGTCAGCGTCCTGGAATCCTTGCGATTCGTATTGTTGGACGGCGTGAGATCGGCCGAACCGCCGAACAGTTCGGGCAACCCCGGACCGTATGCGTTGAGGCTCGCCTGCGAACACTGTCGGGTAGCCAGCGCATTGGTCATTTGCGAAGTCTGTTCGATGTGCTTGCGGACTACCTCCGGCCAGCCCGTCGGCAGTTCGCCGGCGACACGGCGCCTGAACTCGGCTGCCAGCTCCGGAAATGCCTTGGCATAGGCATCGAAGCGCTTCTGCCAGCCGGCTTCGACTTCCGCGCCGCGGGCCTTCGCGTTCCAGCCAGCGCGCACGTCGTCCGGGATAACGAACGGCTCGCTGGTCCAGCCCATGAATTTCCGCGCGGCAGCGACCTCGTCGGCGCCCAG